>DATDAE010000073.1:0-12433 GCA_036525565.1 Candidatus Altimarinota bacterium | reverse complement strand
TATTGATTTTGGGGTGGGAAGAGTTTTTCCCGTTGGACGTTTGGATAAAGATTCACATGGTCTGATCTTTTTGACCAATGATGGTGATTTGGCTAATAAATTAGCACACCCCAAGTTCCAAAAAGAAAAAGAATATCTTGTGGCGGTTAAAAAATCACAAACCGCTGATATCAAATATCAAATATCAGATATTGGGAAGTTGGCTAAAAAATTATCAGAAGGCGTACAAATAGAAGAAAAAATGACCAAACCTTGTCAGGTAGAAGTTGTCGAAAAGGGGAGTAATAATCAAGGGGAAGCCGTTTTGCGCTTTTTGCTCAAAGAAGGTCGGAATCGTCAAATACGTCGCATGTGTGAAGCCGTGGGGCTAAAGGTAGTGGATTTACTCCGTATCAGGATAGGCAAAATAGTATTGGGCGAGATGAAAATGGGTAAATGGAGACGACTCAGCGAGGTTGAGATTGGGAGTTTGTAATTTTTCTCAGAAGTTACAAACATTCTCAAATTCAATGAGATTAAAGATTATTGCGAAGTTTTACCATTTAATTAAACTACGCTGCATGAGTGGACACAGTAAATGGCACAAAATCCGACACAAAAAATCTGCTAATGACGCGGCGCGTGGCAAAGTTTTGACGAAACACAGTAAAATCATTGCCGTGGTGGGACGCACCGATCCCAATCCCGAGACCAATGCAAGTTTGCGAAGTGTGATCGCCAATGCCAAAGCTGATGGAGTGCCCAAAGATAATATCGATAAAATCCTCAAAAAAATAGCCGGAGAAGGTAAAGATGGTGCGGTCTATCATGAAGTAGTTTACGAAGGCTTTGGGCCTGGAGGAATCCCGGTTATGATCGAGGCTTTGACTGATAATGTAAATCGTACTTTTCCAGAAGTTCGTACGGCTTTTGAAAAAAATGGCGGAAATCTGGGGAGTACCGGGACGGTCAGTTTTATGTTTGATCGTGTGGGAGTTATCACGGTCAAAACAGGCGGGAAAAGCGAAGATGCACTTATGGATATGGCGATCGAAGCTGGGGCACAGGATTTGGAATATGATGAAGAGGTATCGGAAATGATTACTGATTTTAAAGATTTAGCAGCGGTTCGGACGGCCCTAGAAGGACAGAGTGAAATCCTAAAATCAGAACCCCGTTATATGGCCAAAGATCCACAAGCGATAAATGATCCTGTAATTATTGGGAAATTTGAGAAGTTTTTAGAAGCTGTAGAAGCGGTAGAAGATATAGATGAAGTTTATGTGGGATCGGATATTATAGATCAATAAAGGGTAAATATTGAATTTACTCTTTGTGCTTTAATCTTTAAGCTAGCTTTGTTATAAAAATTAAATATAAAATTTATGGAATTGCTCATGCCCCTCATTCTCTCCGTTTTACTTTTTTGTATCTCAACGTTTGTCTTAGTGAGAGGGGCCGATACTTTTGTAGAAAATGCTGATAAGATTGGGAAAGCAATGAGATTGCCATCTTTTTTGACGGGGGTGCTGGTGGTAGCCATTGGGACGAGCTTACCAGAATTAGCTACAGGAGTGGCTTCTTTGCTCAACGAAAAGGCCACTTCCGATATGATGGTAGGTACTGTCCTAGGATCTAATGTAGCGAATGTTTTCTTGGGATTGGGGGCCGTAATTGTTTTATCTCGTAAGAATTTGAAATTTAAACAAAATATTTTTCAAGTACATTTTCCAATTTTGATGACTTCGACTATTGCGGTTATCTTTATGAGCTTAGATCATCAAATTACTGCACAAGAAGGTGGTATCCTTTGGGGGATTATGGTTTCGTATCTTTGGTTTTTATTTAAGACTGAAGCGACGCCTTTTGGGGAAAAAATACATCACGAGGTTTTTCGGTGGAAATATGTGCTTTTTTTAATTATAGGGCTTTTAGCTTTGGTGGGAGGCGCGAATTTTGTGGTAGAATCTATTTTGGATTTGGGAACTTATTTAATAATCCAGCTTGGAGTGTCTTCTGAGATTTTGACGGCCTTATCAGCTACTTTGACAGCGATTGGTACAAGTTTGCCCGAAATGGTGGTGGTTTATGTTTCTATGCGCAAAGGTAATGCAGAGATGGCCGTTGGTAATATTTTAGGATCTAATATTTTTAATATTCTTCTTATTTTGGGAGTTGGTTCTTTGATTTCTCCATTGGCGGTTGATGGGATTAATTATACAGTTGTATTGCCTTTCTCAGTGGCTAGTTTTTTTGTTTATTGGACGGTATCAAAAGATCAAGAAATTACGCAACAAGAGAGTCTGGCGATGGTGTTTTTGTATATCTTGTTTCTCGGGAAATTGTATGGGTGGATGTAATTGTTTTTAAGCTTGTTTTGTGGTATAATAATGGGATTTAATCTCATTTTTATGTCTATTGTGCCTACGCCGGCTGCCGAAAAGTCAAAAACACTCAGTGAAGTTTCTGATGATTTTCAAAAACTAAAGGGCTTGAGCGAAGACATAGGGAAATCGGCTCAAAAGCTGGATGATTCGATTGAGACCCCGGAGCAAAAGAAACGGCGAATGGCTCATATTGAGAAAAGTCTTATGCGTCTTTCGCGTAAAATTGATAATCGTTATTTGCGAACCGAAATAGAAGAAGAGATCCGACTGGCGGCGGTGAAAGGGGATTTTAAAAAAGTAGGAGAACGGATGAAAGGCATGTCTGAAATCAAAGAAGATGAAGCTACCCAGGCTAAAATCGATGAACTCATAGCACAACAAGATAAATATGGAGCCCTAGCTTCGAAGATTCGGGGGCTCAAAGATATGAAGTCCAAAATGCCAAAATGGATGGTAGCCAGTATCGCCGCAGGAGGTGGGGCTTTGAGTATGGAACAGATTGTCGAGAAATATTATGTGCGAGATGAACCAGGGGGTCCACTAAGAGCCAAAACGCAATCAGAAATGGCTTGGGAAGCTTACGATGAAGCGGATGGTTTTTTTGGGAAAGGCGCGGCTTTCGTGAAAGCGTTTATCGCGGGAGGTATGGTGCGTCGTCAGACAAAAGCTGCTGAGTTTGCGGTTAATACAGGAATGGATGCCAAAGAAACGGTAGAAGACCTCAAAGCTGATTATGGTGGTTATGTAGAATCTGCGGTTGAAACTGGCAAATATACCGCCGAAAAAGTAGGAGAAGCCAATGAGGCTCGTAAAGAAATCTATGCGGATATGCGCGAAAATCCACAAGCTTTGGCGGCTATGCAAGTGGCTCGAGAAAAAGCGATGGTCAAAGCCCGAGAATTTGTAGGATCAAAAAATCAGACCATCGGAAAAGCCCTTGATGGAGTGGCTAAAACGGTCGTTAATAATAAAGCCTCAGACAAAATGGTGAGTGAAGCGGTGACGAAAGTATCCAGAGATATTGGTATGCTGCCACCAGCGCAAAAACAAGCCGTAGCCAGTCTGATCGAAAAAGGTAAATTGACCGGATTTGAAGCTAAAGTTTCCACTACGGCCAAAGCCGCGCCAGCCAAAGGGCCCAAAGGGATGGCTGGTAAAGGATATGGGAAAATGGTGGTTATATCCATGGTTTCTCGTTCGCTTTATGATGCTTTGCAAAAAAAAGATCCGCATGCCTTTCTCGATAATATCGCTAATTCTAACATTTGGCTTGAATCACTTATCCCAGGCGTGGGATCTTATAAAAGTATTAGCCGTCTTTTTAAGGATAATGGTGATTCGATGGGTATGAAGTTTACCGATCTGAGTATCAATCTCTTGGCCGATGCTTGGTCACTTTCGGCTATTGCTGCCGGATGTATCCTGGGCTTTGGCTTGGGATGTGTGGCCGGTACAGCTGCCAGTCAAGCGGGGAGATCGGCTATCGCTGGTACGGCTAAATTCTTGACCAGAGCGGGCATGAAAGGCGCCGCTCGATCCATGGCTAAAACTGGTGGTAAATATATGGCTAAATCTGCAACCAAAGGTGCTGTGGGTACTACCGCTAAATTGGGGGTAGGGGCTGGAGCTCGAGCAGCTGCGACCGAAGTCGCCCAACAAGGAACGCAAGCCGTAGCGAAAGAAGTCGGTGAAGAAGTAGCCGAACAAGCTACAAAACAAGGCGCAGAAGTGGTCGCCGAACAAGTTGCTAAATCTGGACTCAAAAAAGGTGCCACCTGGATTGGCGATACCTTCCTCACCAGCGCTAAATTTACCGGTAAAATGGCGATACTTCAAGCCGCCTTCGAACAGCTTTTCCCAACAGAAAAAGTGAAAGAAATGGCGGTTGATGTAGCTATGGATCAAGTGAATGCCCAAGTAGATCCGTATATTACTCCGGGTATGCGAGATCTTTATACGGCTATTTCCGGTGATGAATTAGCTATTGGGACCCCCAATAGTGAAATAGCGGCTAAAGCGGCTTAAGAACTTATTACCATTTTGTTTTAGTAATTTCTTGGGGGTTTATATTATCGGATTGACTTACTTTTTCGAGTGCTTGTTCTCGATTAGTGACGATGCGACGAACGACATGATCAGGTTTAGGGGCATTTTGAAATACAGGACTTATGCCGGCGGCGGTTTGAATTTCGATATTACCAAAACCTATAAGCCATTGGAGAAGACCGCTATTATCCGGGATAATGTTAGTCATAGATTCGTAGCTTATATCATTGGAGGTGATACCAAAAAGCTTTCGATTTTGGATCATAACCCTTTTGTCAGTTATATAGATCACATCGTACATGTGATCGAGCCAGGCTTTGGCAAAGAAAACGATCGCAAACGCGAGTAGTAAAATCCCTATAGCGATACCCATGGGATTGGATTTAGCGATAAAAAGCGTCGCTAATCCCATAGAAGTAAGGGCTAAAGGGAGGCTCACTGAAAGCATGAAAACCAGTGGGTGTTTCTGGACTACTTTTTCGAGGTGTTCGTGTCCCAAAGGGATAAAATGTCCATGCCCTGTGTCTTTGCAATCGTGGGAGAGTCGAGCGTGATCGATCTCATTGATTTTGGCTAATTTGAGTATCCTCAAAAATCGCAACATCATCCAGACTTCTGGATGCGCGATCGGAATGACCCGACTGAGATAGAAGGGGAGTATGGCTACCAAATCAATCAGCCCCCACCAAGAGAACATATAGTGCAATGGCTTTGGGGCACTGTAAACTCGTAAGACGTACTCAATACTAAAGACGGTAATGGTGAATTTTTCAATCCAGTCCAAAAAGCCTTTGTATTCCTCGAACCATCCCAAACCACTCAGTATATAGATCGGGATGACCGCAAGAGAGACGATGATCAAAAAAGCGATGAATCCATTGATGATTTTGGAAGTCCTCGTGTAGGGGGTGTGAAGGCAATAGAAACAGGTTTTTCTAAATCGGTTCATGGTTAAGTTTTTATACAGCAGGAAAACGCTGCTGTCTAGATTCTTTTTTAAAATTAGAAAGTGTTTGACATCAAAATATTAGCAGTCTATAATAGAGTCTGCTAATTTTAATGTAAACTATCATGTCTAAAATTATTGGAATTGATCTCGGTACGACCAACTCTTGTCTTGCCGTTATGGAGGGTGGGAAAGCGGTGGTAATACCCAATGAACAAGGAGGACGAACGACTCCTTCTATCGTAGCGAAAAAAGATGACCAGATCCTCGTGGGGATTCCTGCGAAGCGTCAGGCCATCACCAATCCTAAAAATACTATCTTTTCGGCTAAGCGTTTTATGGGTCGACAGTTTGGAGAAGTAAAAGATGAAATGAATGAAATGCCTTTTGAGTTTTCTAAAGGTAAAAACGATGCGGTGATGATTACCTTTGATGGGAAAGCGACCCGTCCCGCTGAAATATCAGCGAAAGTTTTGGCGCAGCTTAAGGCTGATGCGGAGAAATATCTAGGAGAAAAAGTAACCAAAGCGGTGATCACCGTTCCTGCTTACTTTAATGATGATCAACGTAAGGCTACCAAAGATGCCGGTCAGATTGCAGGACTTCAAGTTGAGCGAATCGTCAACGAGCCCACCGCGGCGGCCTTGGCTTACGGAATTGATAAGAAAGGGAAAGATGAGAAAATCGTGGTTTACGATCTAGGAGGGGGGACCTTTGATGTTTCGATTTTGGAAATTTCAGATGGTACCTTTGAAGTTTTAGCCACCAATGGTGACACGCATCTTGGGGGGGATGATTTTGATTCGGCGATCATCCAGTATTTGCTTGAAAGATTTAAATCCAACACCGGTGTGGATCTCACGAAAGATCCGATGGCGATGCAACGAGTCAAAGAAGAAGCGGAAAAAGCCAAAAAAGAACTTTCCTCTACCACCGAAACCGAGATCAATCTCATGTATGTGACGGTGGGACCCGATGGTCCACTGCATATGAATGAAAAATTAACTCGAGCTAAATATGAGCAACTGGTTGATGATTTGGTTAAAAAATCGATAGAGCCTTGTAAAAAGGCCCTTAAAGATTCTGGACTTAAAAAAGAAGAAATTGATGAAGTGATTTTGGTGGGAGGGATGACTCGTATGCCGGCTGTGAAAAAAGCCGTTGAAGATTTCTTTGGTAAAAAACCAAACGAATCACAAAATCCTGATGAAGTGGTAGCACTCGGTGCCGCTATCCAGGGTGGAGTACTGCAAGGAGACGTACAAGATGTATTGCTACTTGATGTGACGCCTTTGACGCTTGGTATTGAGACGGCAGGAGGTATCAGAACGCCTATGATTGAACGTAATACGACGATTCCAAGTTCTAAATCTCAAGTATTTTCTACGTATGCCGACAGTCAGCCAAGTGTTGAGATTCACGTACTGCAAGGCGAACGAGAAATGGCCGCGGATAATAAAGCTCTTGGGAAATTCATCTTGGATGGGATTCCACCAGCACCGCGAGGGGTGCCTCAGATCGAAGTCACCTTTGATATTGATGCCAATGGGATCTTGTCGGTGAAAGCCGCTGATAAATCTACCGGGAAAGAGCAATCGATTAAGATCGAAGGATCATCAGGTCTTTCTGATGAAGAAATTGAAACCATGAAAAAAGAAGCCGAAGAAAATGCTGAAAAAGATAAAGCTAAGAAAGAGGGGATAGAAGCTCGTAATCATCTGGATTCACTGGTTTATCAATCAGAAAAGACTTCTAAAGAAGCCGAAGAAATAAAAAAGGAGGAACTGGACGAGGTCATAAAAGCCCTCAATGAACAGACTGATGTGGCGAAAAAAACCTTGGAAGACAAGGAAACCACGCCCGAAACACTCAAAACGGCTGCTGAAGAACTTCAAGGGAAACTTATGGCTTTAGGACAAAAAATGCATGAACTAGGGCATGATCCCAAGGCCGCGGAAGGCGAGAAGAAAGCGGATGAATCAGGGGAACCAGAAATTGTAGATGCGGACTTTGAGGAGAAAGGCGATAAATAAAATGAGCCTTAGATTAGATTTCAAGTCCGGACTTCAGGAGAGTCCGGATTTTTTTTTAAAGTTGTTCGATTGATGTAAATGTGGTTTTTGTAAATATCCAAGAAATTAACTTGATTTATTTGTGAAGTTATTTTATATTCGGCTCCGATACTAATCCATAACTACTATGATCTTTCGAATTCTTGTTCTCGCGTTGCTTATCTTCTGGAGTGTTTGGGTCTTCCAATCGTGTGAATATCGAGGGAATGACAATAATGTTAATGTTGAAGAAGTACAAAATGGTACAGAGACAGGTACTGAGGATACGACGAAGCTTCCTGGAGAGCCTTCGGATAAAGAAGTTGAAGTGGAAAATACCGAAACGATGAATGGTGATGTGAAAGATCAAGATGAAAAAGATGCGGAAGTAAACGAAGATGAAGTTATGGGTGAAAAAGAAGATGAAGCCACAGAAAAAACATCTTTACTGGGAAAAATGTTTGGGAAAAAAGATAAAGCTTCTGACGATAAAGTATGGGAAGAGACAGAAAAAGAAACCGCTACCGTTACTATGACAAAGCCTGTGGTAAAAGTTGCTCCTAAAATTAAAGTGGTAGCTCCCCTCGTCAAAGAAGATCCTACGCCAGATCGTGATACGTATATCAGACTTTATGTGTATGAAAATCGAATTGATAGTTTCGGGAAGCCGGCTGAAACGGGTCGAGTACATTTTGAAGTTATCAATATGACTCGATTCTCTCACGAAATGACTATCCCTGGTTGTGGTGTCGCACTTGGGACGCTTCGACCCGGAGAAACGACTTATATGGGGTTTGAACCTAAATATGCAGGAGAATATGTGGTGACCTCTAATTTCGTAAGAGGGCAAAGTGAGGTCACGATTCAGGTGGTTGATTAAAAGTACTTAATATTTAGAAAATTATCAAAAAGACCAGTCACTTGTGACTGGTCTTTTTTTTGATCGAAAGTCTTTTGGTAATTAAACTTTAACTTCACATTTCTTATCGCCAGTAGCGATACCAAGACAAGTTGTCACCACGACAACATGAAGTAGGAGATTGGCCCAACTTCCAGCAGATGCAGCATCAAAACTTGGAATATGTACCAGAGCGATGGCTCCAACCATGATGATGACCCCAGCCCAAGCGGCTTTTTTGACATAACAACAGCTTCCACATTTCTTGCATCCAAAAGCGGCGCCAAGAAAGATGAGACCAGCGGCCAATTCAACCACGGCGAGTACGATAGCGAGTACGTAAGTTCCAGTCTCTCCGAGAAAACCGAATCCCATACCTCCGAGCATTCCGGCAACAGCTTTGAGCCCTACCCCACCCAAGAAACCGGTAAAAAGCTTCTCAAGTCCGCCCCAGAGAAAGAGCAATGCGAGACCTAACTTAGTAAATGCAGAACCTTTCATGATGATTTGTTTTTAAAAATTAAAGAAAGATGTCTCGAATTGTAAGTTTTTGATTTTGTTTCGTCAAGATCTCGCAAAATGGGTAAAGTGAATTTAATGGTGAAAGAAATAGAAAAAAAATCAGATAATCAATATCAAAAATTGAGGGATTATGGGCTCACCTCTCTTGGGAAAAGAGAGCTTTCGGTAGCCATGCTTCGGAAGAAATTGGAAGTGAAAGCTGCTAAATTGAATTTGGAAAATTCGGAAGACTTAGCAGTAATCATGGCTGAATTTATAGAAAAAAGCTGGGTCAGTGATGACCGTTTTGCTGAGAGTTTCCTCCGAGATCAGATCATGAAACAAAATGGCCCTATCAAGATACGATTCAATAGTTTGAAATATGGATTAGACCGAGATTTGCTCGATGAAAAAATAGAAGCCTTTTATGGAGAAGATCTACAACGAGAAGTATTGGCTGATTTAGCAGAAGAGAGAACTCAGCGAATTCGTGTCCGTAATAAAAAGATTTCGGACTTTGAACTAAGATCAAAATTGACGGCTTATTTGGCTGGAAAAGGTTTTTCCTATGACTTGATTCAACAAATTCTCTGAAGAATTCTTTTGCCTTCCAGGATTTCCGCGTTACAATAAGGTCCCGTGATGAAGGAACCAAATTACGTTTTCGTTACGGGTGGTGTCTGTAGTAGTTTAGGCAAGGGAATCGTTGCCTCAAGTACTGCAGCTATTTTACGTAGTGCTGGCCTCAATGTGGCCATCATGAAGCTCGATCCCTACCTCAATGTAGATCCCGGAACGATGTCACCTTTCCAGCATGGAGAAGTTTTTGTTTTGGATGATGGATCGGAGACCGATTTGGATTTGGGGCATTATGAGCGATTTATTGATACACCCTTGAGTGGGGTTTGTACGCTTACCACGGGGCGAGTTTATAGTGAGGTGCTCAATGAAGAGCGAGAAGGGAAATATCTTGGGGGGACGATTCAAATTGTTCCGCATATCACCGGGAAAATTTTGGAAAAGATCGAAGAGGCCGCAGCGCAAATGAAAGTAGATATTTTACTCGTAGAAATTGGTGGTACGGTCGGAGATATCGAAGGGCAGCCTTTCCTAGAGGTTTTGAGAGAGATGAAACTCAAATATCCCAAAAAAGTGCTTTCTATGCATACGACCTTGCTTCCTTATTTAGCGGGGCCGAAGGAACTCAAAACTAAACCAACGCAGCTTTCGGTGCGAGAACTACGAAGTCTGGGCATTCAACCTGATGCTATTTTTTGTAGAGCGGATATCGATATCCCTGAGAAAATTTTGGAAAAAGTAGCTTTCTTTTGTGATGTACCAGCCAAAGCTGTCATCCCCGCTCAAACGGTAAAATCGATTTACGAAGTACCGTTGAGATTCCATAAAAGAAAACTGGGTGAACTGGTCGCTGAAAAATTTGGATATGAAAATTTATCTTTTGATTTATCCGTTTGGGAAGAGTTGAACCAGAATATAAAAAATGCGAAAGAAGTACTGCGTATAGGTCTTGCCGGGAAATATAATGAACTCGACGATGCGTATTTATCGGTTATAGAAGCGGCAAAAGCGGCTGGATTCAAGCATAATCGCAAAGTAGAGATTGATTGGATTGATACCGAAAAAATAGAAGAAAAAGATGAGAAAGCTTGGAGTCTGCTCAAGTCTGTTGCGGGGGTTATTGTGCC
Source organism: Candidatus Altimarinota bacterium (assembly GCA_036525565.1). Classification (GTDB taxonomy): domain Bacteria; phylum Patescibacteriota; class Gracilibacteria; order UBA4473; family UBA4473; genus DATDAE01. The sequence goes on along the minus strand of DATDAE010000073.1, from coordinate 1,919 downwards.
AGGAGGGTTCGGAAATAGGGGGATTGAAGGAAAAGTTCAAGTTGCCAAATATTGTAGAGAAAACAAAAAACCTTATTTGGGGCTTTGTTTGGGTTCTCAGATCATGGCTATGGATTTCGCTCGTCACGAGGTGGGGATAAAAGGGGCTACGAGCGAAGAATTTGATGCAAAAGCCCCCCATCAAGTGATTCACTTTATCCCAGGACAAAAAAAGATTCTTCAGAAAGGTGGTACCATGCGACTTGGGGCCTATCCTTGTATCCTTAAAGCCGGGTCGAGCACCGCCAAGCTCTATGAGAAAACAGAAATTTCTGAGCGTCATCGTCATCGTTATGAGTTTAATAACCAGTACAGAGATCAATTGGAAAGCAAAGGCTTTATTATAGCCGGAACCTCTCCAGATGGAGAACTTGTGGAGGCTGTAGAAATCAGGGATCATCCTTTTATGATTGGGGTTCAGTATCATCCAGAGTTCCTGAGTAGACCCTTCAAGCCGCATCCTCTTTTTGATGGGCTTATTGCAGCTGCTAAGTAAAAAGTAACACCTTCTCGACCGGAATTACTATCCCGATTTCTACCTTCCAGTCGAGAATGTTTTCTTGTTTGTTTTCTTGGAATTTTCCTTTGTTTGTGGTATAATGCCTTGATGAATAAGTATTATTTTCAAGGCGTTTCGGAAGATGGAAAAACCATCGAAGGGACTCTTGAGGCCGGGGAAGAGAGTGAAGCTCGTGAAAAATTGGCTAATGCCCGTCTGGCTATTTTGACTTTAGAATTTTTTGATCCCGAAAAACATAAGGTAGAAGAAGGCTTTTTGTTTGAATTTCGTGGGAGTAATGATGATGGTGATACGATAAAGGGAACCATTACCGCGCCGAATAAATATGAGGCTTATGTGCGACTAAAAACCGAATATGACATCAGCCTAGAGGTCTTGATACAAGCCGATAGAACTCCGGATGAAAAGAATCGTGAAAAAGAAGCCGGACTTGCAGACCTACAAAAACAGTGGAAAGAAGAGCAAAGAAGAAAAGCTGATGGGCAGAATGGTGAAGGCGCTGCCCAAGATGAAGCTATTGTCCAAAACGCGCTTTTGGCCCAGGAGCAAGAAAAATCTTTTTTATCGGAACAATTTGGACCTTTAGCAAAAGAAGTGCAAGAAGCTTTGGATTTAAATGATCTTTTCTTGAATCCTGAAAAAAAACGTTTGCTCAAATCTACCATAAGCCAAATAGAAATTATCAAACAATCTAATAATGTAGCCCATCTTGAAAAGATGGTGGAGCGGCTTTTTGATTCGCTTTCTGATGACCAGCTTTTTTTGCCTTTAGCCGAAATTGATCCTGATTTGCAAAAAGAATATGAGCGTTCTAAGAAGAATTTTCTGCATTTAGTCTCCAAATTAAAACAAGATCTCCAAAAAGGGCTAAAATCTTTGCAAAAAAGCGCGCATAACCCTTATAGCAAACTCAATAATACAGCACTTTTACACGTTGCTATGAGACAGGGCTATGTGACAGCTTTAGTGTTCCTTTTTTTAGGAACTATGGCTCTGGTGGGAGGATTTTTAGGAAAATTCCTAAGGATGGATGGTTTAGGATCTCTTTTTGACGTTTTGGGTACTTCGCTTGCTTTTTGGTACTTTTTGGTACTATCGGCTTTGGTGGTGGTGCTTTGGGCTTTGGATTTAGAAGGCTCGAAAACCAGAAAAGCATTTTTAAAATGTGTCATAGGGGCTATTTTCTTTGTGATTTTTAGTTTAAATGCGCCTACTTTGTTTTTTTGGACGATCTAGCCTTTTTGAATACAATGGTTCTTGATGAATTTTGCCAAGCTTTCTTTCGGGAATTTTGATGTTGCAATTATAGGCCTTTTCTGGGCCATTGCTTTTGGTTATTTTTGTTGGCAAATTTATCAAT
>DATDAE010000072.1:0-2013 GCA_036525565.1 Candidatus Altimarinota bacterium | reverse complement strand
GATTATTTATTATTATGTGACGGTATGATAAAAAAAACGACCCCCTACGTCTAGAAAGAAATCGTATAAAGTCCACAAAAAATATCTATCGCATCACAACAACATCGCCCAAAGGAAGTGATGAATCTCTGACATAGTCTGATTCAGCTGGTCTTAACGGATTTTCAAAACCTCCTGATGAGGTTTCGTCCCTCAAAGTATTTCTTGGCACTTCAGGATCAGGGATTGGTACGGGTCTTTCAACACCCACTAAAGTAGCTTCACTATAACCACCTTCTCCAAAACCTCTATTACCCATTCTTGCTAATTGTTGTTGTAGTTCTTCAACACGTCTTTTATATTCCGCTACCACTTCTTGCGTTTCGGCAGAACCAGATTCTACCGTTGCAACTTTTGGCTCCAAACTAAAACGCGGATCATAGCCTACAGCATCCAACCCTCTTTCGGTAAGCACGGCAGCTCCGGCGGTGAATATACCCAGGGCCACCAAACATTGCCTCAATGTGAGGGTAACACTGGCGCCTTCTTGGTATTCGTATCTTCCCATGGCCTTTTTAGATAAAAAGTAGAACTATTCACTTGGGATTGTACGCATAGGCACACCCCTGTCAAAAATTTTCAAAATCCAAAAACATGTTTTATTAAAACAAAAAAAGAGCAGGGGGATTAATCCTACTCTTTTTTCTTTTTTTAAAACTTCAAATATTACATACCCATACCCATGCCGCCCATACCACCGCCACCCATGGCGGGCATAGCTGGTTCTTCTTTTGGGATTTCGGTGATAGCGGCTTCTGTAGTGAGAAAGGTCGAAGCAATCGAAGCGGCATTTTGTAGCGCAGATCTCGTTACTTTCGCCGGATCAATAATACCCGCTTTGATGAGGTCTTTGATCACCCCTTCTGCGGCATCAAATCCATCGTTAGCCCCTTTGGTAGCCAGTACATCATTAACGACCACCGAGCCTTCGAATCCAGCATTTTCAGCAATCTGACGAATAGGGGATTCAAGAGCTTTGATCACGATATTGACGCCTACTTGTTCGTCTTCATTTTCTACTTTTAGTTTTTTGAGACCTTGCGCGGCTCGAAGCAACGCTGTACCACCTCCCACGACAACCCCTTCTGCCGAAGCGGCTTTGGTGGCAAGGACGGCATCCTCAAGACGATGTTTTTTCTCTTTGAGTTCGACTTCGGTGGCGGCTCCGACTTTGATCACGGCCACACCTCCTGCCAATTTAGCTCTTCGTTCGGCCAATTTTTCTTTATCGTATTCTGATTTTGAACTCGCAAACTCTCGCTCAATTTCTTTCACTCTCGCCACAATCATATCGGGATTACCGGCTCCATCGACGATGGTACAACTATCTTTAGTAGCGATAACTTTCTTCGCTCTTCCGAGATCATCGATCGTCGCATGATCCAGTTTTTGTCCTAGTTCTTCGGAGATTACTTTTCCACCCGTCAGAATAGCGATATCTTGAAGGCTCGCTTTCCTCCGATCTCCAAAGCCTGGGGCTTTCACCGCCAAAACATTGAAGGTTCCTCTAAGCTTATTGACCACGAGTGTAGCTAAAGCTTCTGATTCTACGTCTTCAGCAATGATGACAAGATTTTTATTGCCAGATTGTACCACGCCTTCAAGAAGGGGGAGTATGTCTTGGATATTGCCTATTTTTTTATCCGTGAGTAATATGTAAGGATTTTCTAATTCACACGCCATGGTTTCTGGATTGGTCACCATGTAGGGAGAGAGATAACCATTATCAAATTGCATACCTTCTACGACGATTTCTTCGAGTCCAAAAGTATTACCTTCTTCTACCGTCACGACTCCAGAAGCGCCCACTTTTTCAAAAACACGAGCAATAACTTCACCCACTTCTTCGCTTTGAGCAGAAATAGTGGCTATTTGTTTAATCTTTTCATTGGAATCTACCGGGATAGCCATCTTGCCAATTTCTTTTACAATAAAATCAGAAGCTTTCATAATCCCTCTCTGTACAGAGATAGG
>DATDAE010000071.1:0-10516 GCA_036525565.1 Candidatus Altimarinota bacterium | reverse complement strand
GCCCCTCAAAAGTATTAAATAAATCCACCTAAATGGCGCACCCTATTATCACATTTTCGGAAGCGGAAGCAGAAGATCAACCTAAAATTTTGAAAGCTTTTCCAAAAGCTCAATTTTGTGAAAAAGCACTAACACCAGACGAGCTCATAACACAATTTCCTGATACCGAAATTCTCTGCGTTTTCATCTATACGCAAGTAGACGCCAAAGTTATCCAAGGACTAAAGAATCTAAAACTCATCATCACCAGGTCTGTGGGGTACGATCATATTGATCTGAAGGCGGCTAAAGAAAGAAATATTCCTGTCTGTAATGTGCCTGATTATGGCTCTCATGTGATCGCCGAACATGTCTTTGCCCTTCTTCTTTCGACGATCAGATGCATCAAAGCTGGAGACGAACGAGTGGAACACTGTGAATTCGATTTTCATGGGTTAAGAGGTGTCGCCCTCAAAGGCAAAACCTTGGGACTGGTGGGCACTGGGAAAATAGGCAAAAATGTAGCTCGTATAGCCTCTATGGGATTTCTGATGAATGTCCTTGCCTACGACGTCCATCCTGACCGGGAGGCTGCTCGAGAATGTCATTTCCAATACGCATCCGATCTAGAAACTATCTGGGAAAAAGCCGACATCATTTCTTTGCATGTCCCACTCCTGCCATCCACCAAACACCTCATCAACGACCAAAGCCTCTCAAAGATGAAACAAGGCACCATCCTGATCAACACGGCTCGAGGTGGCTTGATCAATACCAAAGCCTTGGTCAAAGCGCTCCACTCTGGGAAGATAGCCCATGCCACGCTCGACGTCCTAGAACACGAACAAAATATCGAAGAAGATCGTGCGCTCATAGACCTCCCACAAGTCGTTACCACACCTCACATTGCCTTTTATGCTGATGATTCGATGCAGTGTATGTATGATGAATCTTTTGCCACTATAGAGCATTTCCTCAAAGGCGAAAAACTTACCCACAAAGTAGAAGGCTTGTAATTTATATTAAATTTTTATGTCCAAAATATTTTCTCGGTTACTGCTCACATTCTTCCTTTTACCACTTTCTGTAGCAGCCGCGGGAGGCGATGCTTTAAATGTGAATGTGTACTTTTTCCATGCGGAAGGATGTCCTCATTGCGCCAAAGAAATCGAATTTTTAAAAGACATAAAAGACGAATACCCCATCCAAATCTGGGACTACGAAATCCAAGGCACCCCTAGTCATCTCAAGCTTCTCAAATCCCTCGAAACAGAACTTGAAACCTCTATCTCAGGGACACCTTTCACTGTAGTGGGAAGCACCCCTATCACGGGGTTTATGAGTGTTACGTCTACAGGCGCCGAGATCAGACAAGCCATCGAACGAGTCCTTTCCGGCAAAGAACCGCAAATCCTGAAAGAAACAATAACCACGCCCCCTGATGGTTTTTTCGAAGCGCTCGCCCTTGAAACAGAACCCGCTCCCGTCGAAAAAGAAATCCCCCTCCCAGACGCCGCACCAGAAACCCCACCGCAAGACACTCAAGGGGAAACTAAGACTGAAGCCACTTGTTCACTCGATTCTGATACCTGTACCAATCCTCCTAAAAAAGAACGTCCTTCGAAAGTCATAACACTCCCATTTTTCGGAGACCTTGAAACCAAACATTTATCATTACCAGTGCTCACTTTTATCATAGCCCTCTTAGACGGATTCAATCCCTGTGCGATGTGGGTCTTGATGTTTCTCATCAGCTTACTCCTCGGGATGAAAGATCGACGAAGAATGTGGATCTTGGGGTCGACGTTTATTGCGGCCTCAGCTTTTGTCTACTTTCTCATCATGATTTCCTGGCTCAAGGTACTCCTCTTTTGGGGTATGCTCTTTTGGATTCGCCTCGGCATTGGACTCTTAGCCCTAGGAGCGGGGAGCTTTTATCTCTACGATGCATGCAAAAACAAAGAAGGCGTTTGCAAAGTATCGCATGGTGGGAATCGACAAAAAACATTTCAGAAACTCAAAACCTTCGCCCAACATCCCAATATGATCTTGGCGCTAGGAGGCATCATCGTTTTAGCCTTCGCGGTCAATATCGTAGAAGCGGTCTGTAGCGCTGGACTGCCGGTGGTATTCAACCAAGTCCTCGTCATGAGCAACCTAGAATTCTGGCAATACTACGCCTACCTTTTGTTCTATATTTTGATCTTTATGCTGGATGATTTGGTGGTGTTTTTCATTGCCATGACCACGTTGCGATACGTACATCTCAACACCAAATATGCTCGATATTCTCATCTGATTGGAGGGATTCTTATGCTTATTTTAGGACTCCTCCTCATCTTCAAGCCACAGTGGCTGATGTTTGGATAGTACTACTAACCTCAAACCCTCATTATGAAAAAGTTCTGTTTTGAATGCTTTCATGATTATACCAACAAAAAATTCCAAATAATCCAGGGAATAATAGGATTTTTGGTGATAATATCAGTGGCTACCGCACCACTCCAATGGTTTTCAGAAGGATCAAACGATACACTCTTTTGGTACTCTTTCACAAGAGTGATCGTGAGCATTTTCACGATTGAATTTCTTTTGCGTCTTTACGGAGCTCCCTCTAGACTCAAATACTTATGGTCTCTTCAAGGCTTTGTAGATCTGATCTCTATCATACCATTTTATCTCTATCGACTGGGCTTGATCTCAAAAAACATAGCCCTTATCTTGCGAGGTTTTCGTATGCTCAAACTTATTTTTGTAGATGAGACACACTTTGCCCATCTCCCACAAATCGAAAACCAAGGACATTATGGCCTCCTAACCTTTAACCAAGATGAAAAATTAGCCTATATCGCCCGCCGTAGCCCATGGCTCTTCCTTTTGGAAACCATCTTTAACACTTTTCTTTTGGGGATTATCTTACTCACCATGGCGTTTATGGAGTGGGAATGGTATGCCTTACTCTTTGGCGTATTGTTCGGAGGGCTCTTGTTTTTCTTTTATCTACGTACCTGGCTCAACCATCACTACGATGCCATTTATGTCACCAATCAACGTATTGTGATCGTAGATAAAGAACTTTTTGGAGCGGTCCTAAACGGCATGCCCCTCTATGAAATAACTAATATCATCCCAGACACGAGGGGTCTCCTTAATACCCTCTTGCGAATGGGATCGATCGATATTGAGACGAGTGGTCCAGAGGATCGGATCGGATTCCCTTATATACATAACCCGTATAAAGCAGTAGAGGCCATCAACCAACAAAAAATTGCCTATAATCTCAAACAAAAGAGATAGGCTTTCTCCAAACTCATAACTATAAAACCATGGATAACACTGAAAAAAATCGTCTATTCCGAAATTTCCTGAAGGATCATACTTTCGCCACCATCTCAACGGTAAGCCCTCAGCAAAAACCCGAAAGTGCTACTGTCGAATACTTCCTCCTTGATGAGGGCCTCGACGTAGTATTCCGAACCCAGACAAATTTTCGAAAATATAAAAATCTCAAACAGAATCCCGCGGTAGCCCTCCAAATTCGGGCCCAAGAAACTAGTACGCTCCAATACGAAGGTATGGCTCAAGAAATAGCTCTAGATTCGCTTTCTGTGAACGAAAAAATAGCCATTGCTTCGCGCAGTATCTCTGGCCGAGTGATCTATGAAGAAGACAAAGGCGTTTACTTTCGAATCAAACCCACCTGGATACGTCTCACCGATGTGAGCAAGCAACCCTGGGAAGAGGTAACGTTAGTGGTGAAATAGGCAGGAGGGGCCTCAAAAAAGCATAGCTTGAAAAAGCCCAAGAGATTTTTTTGGGGAAGACGAAAAACGACGGCGTTGTGGAGTCTTTTTGCAAAGCAAAAAACGGAACAACTGAAGTCCGTTTTGAGGATGGAGCGCGTAGCGAGAATCGAACTCGCGTCTCGGCCTTGGCAAGGCCGCATAATAGCCACTATACGATACGCGCAGGGAGCGAGAGGGATAATACTCAAGCTTTTTATTTTTTCAAGAGGAAGACCGGTCTATTTCTAGACCGGTCTTGGCGAGCTCTTTATTGCGTCCTCCCAAAAAACGTCTGACGAGACTTTTCAGAAAGCGCGACCCCTGGCTTACTATTGAAATTAAAAGTAATCAGTATCCGCTCCCCTTCGAGCACGGGCGCCACACGGTGTAAAGATTTATTACCTTTAAACACCATCAGATCTCCCGCATTCATGGATTCGCGCTCTGGCGCAACTTTCCCATCAAGGATATCCTCGACAAGATCGTAGTTTTCATCACCTTTTGCGTCGTACCTCATATCAGTGCAGTATTCAAAGTCTCCACCTTGAACACATTTTTTACCCAAAAGGGTGATCGTAAAATCTGAGTTATCAAAGTGCCAATCCAGAGCGTCCCCTGGCCCATAATAATTGATATTGATACTTGAGAGTGGATCACTATAGGGATAGAGTTGGTCTACCCCTACCACTTGCGCCATAAAGCTCCGAAAGAGTAGTGAATCATAGATACCTCGCAGACAAGAATCCGCGGGGATGAGATCATCCGGCACACAAAGCTTGGTCGTCTGGAACAAGCGATTACGGGGTGAATCCGACTCAAAATCAGGATCTTGCGGGAGTACATAGACATTGTACTCAGCACTACTTTGGAAAGCTTTAGGCTTGAGATCTGCTGCTTCTTTTTGTAGGTTTCTCGTGGCTTGTGCTGACAAGAACTGAGGCAGCACAAAGACGCCCGTTTGCTCGAGCATATCCTTGTAAAGATTCACTTGAGTGGTAAAGAATTTTTCATCGTACGATGAGCTGAGAACGTTTGTAAAATTAGACATGGTATAAAAAAATTAAAAATTACTGGGTATAAAAAACACCAAGATCATAAATTTGCGTATCACCAGAACTGGTAACCTTATAAGGTACCGAACCAAAAGAAACCTCTTGCCCCCAAGTCTCAGCAAGAAAGGCTTGCAAGAGGGCTTTATCCTCATCGGCATCAACCCCTGGGGTAATCTGATTAGCGACGGGGGTATAGATCGTAGGATTATCCTGCAAGCTCGGATTATCATCTCGCCCCACGACCGGGAGCAAGGTGCCCAAGACTTTCGAACCCGTAAATCGAGCCATATTACGAACTAATTGTTTTGGATTTTTGAGTCGATCCAAGGTCAGAATCGAAAGCACGTTCTGTCTTCTGGCCGTCTGGGGAACTTGAAAACCATCATCGATAATCCCCATTTCCAAGAAAGCCTCATCCATACCTTTTCTTTGCGCATTAAAGGCCTTGATAAAAGCAGGACTCAGCTCGAAACCAGAGACATCCGATTGAGGATAGGCTTCTTTCAACGCACAAACCAAATCACCCGGCCCAGCCCCAAGGTCGGTAATAGATTCCCCATCCTCAAATAGGGCTCGAGCCTCTATAAAGGCTACTAAATCAGAAACATCTGAAGCGTACGTATTATCACGCCCCTCTCGGACATAGCGCATTAATGTCGCATAGGCGGCCTGCCGTTCGTCGGAAGGCAAGCTATTAAATTCCTCAAAGAGAAGCTTGAGACCTACTGAGAAATCAGGATATTCTCGGATCAAGGCTCGCTCATCATCGAGGGTAAAAGTATCTAAAGTAGTCATGATAAAAAAAATTTAAAAATAAAAAAAATACCCTTGTGGGGTTTAATCCAGAAGGGCCTATCTCAAGAGTATTAAGTATCAAGTATTAAGTATTATGGTAATACCGATCATTCTCTCTCAAGGTAGCCCTGAGCGAGTGGTGATGAAATGATGATGGGTAATTAAAGTTTTTCATAATATGTAAACTTGAGCATTTGCCTCTTTGTCACCCTGAATTCATTTCAGGGTCTTGTTCCACATGATTTAAGCTTAAAAATTGTGATTCAAGATGCTAAAACAAGTTCAGCATGACATGGTTGTTTTGATATTTGCTATTTGATATCTGATATTTATTTTTTATTATTCGTAGCTTCATCCCGCAGAGCGGACCTGTATCCGCCTTCTCCATTATTGAGCCAGAAAGCGATCCGACTGATGGTCGCGGTGGATAGGCCGGTAGACTTGGCAATGGTACGATACGGTACTTTTTGATCTATTTTTTTGGCGGCTTCCCAACGGAGTGATAGCTCTCGAAGCTCTGAAATAGTCGCAATATCTCGCATAAAAGTCGCCATCTCTTTTTCATTTTTCAGACGCAATAACGTCTGAAATAAAGCTTTCATTTCTCTGGTTTCCCAATCTGGCTGTCCCATTCTTTTGTATTAACGTATTAGCACGTTATACATAAAAAATAAAAAAGCAAATCTTTTCAAATAAACTAAAAAGCCGAGCCCCTTTGGATCAAAACAGACCAGGACTTTCGGCTCTCAACACTATTTTTTAGCCTTTGGTGCAACTTTCTTTTTCACCACGGCTTTCTTGGGTGTTACTGCCGACTTTACTGCGGTCTTAGCTTTTACGGTCGTTTTTTTCTTGGGCGTAACTTTGGCTTTTTCTGGGGCTTTGACCTTCTTGGCAACCGGCTTCTTTGGCATAACTTTATTTTTTGAAGCTTTCGCTTTGGGCGTGATTTTTTCCGATACTGTGGCTTTCACAGAAGTCTTTGCTTTCGCTTTAGCTTTTGGTTTAGCCGCGACTTTGGCCTTTTTCACAGACTTAGTTTTTACCACAGCTTTTACTTCAGCTTTTGAGGCCGCGGCCTTTAGCCCTCCCAAAAAAGCCACATGCAATCTAAATAGGCACCAAGAGAGTATATGATAGGACACCTCTACGGTGTAGAAAGCAAGTAAACAAAGCGCCAATCCCACAAAACGAGTGACCAGTTCTTGCCCTAAGGTCAGCTGAGAAACACCCAGAACCGAGGCCAAGATCAAATCAAATACCACAAGACTAAAAAGCACCCAAAAAAGCGTCCACCGCTTTTTACGAATTTCACAAACTGGTTTTAACAGAAAGCTAAACCCAAAGCCCACGATGAGCACTGGATAAGCATTAATAAAAAGAAAAAACTCTATAAAGTTTGTAAATCCCACCATCGTTATGAGGCTTTTCAAAACACCCATAACCCCCATAATCAAAGATTCACTGCCTGTAGAGATAGCCAAAAGCAAAACAAGTTCAAAAATATAGCCCAAAGTTATAACAAAGCCCAATAAGAAGGCTGCTAAACCAAGCCATCCCAGAAAGGTTCGAGAGAAGATCCAGCCAAGATAAAATAATAATTTTTGCAGGGGGGTCGGTTGATGTTTCATTTTGTTTGTCCTTTATGATAAAACCAAAGAGAAAACGGTACAAAGAGGAAATAAGCCACAAGCGCTATAAGCGAAGGATTGGCATCATAACCAAATAAAGCTTTTAAGAATTGCCCTATGCCTTCTTTTTCATTGAGTAAAGCGCTCATATCATAAACCGGTTTCATAATGATAGGCAACAAACCAGCACTCTGTAGTTCGACAATCCCATGCGCTAAAAGTCCTCCTGCAATAATCAAAAGAAGCACGCCACTGACATGAAAAAAGGCTTTGACGGGAACTTTCTTGCTCCCATAATAAATCCCAATACAAAGCGCCACCGCCGCCAAGATACCAAGCACGGCAAACAAATACCCAATAGCTCCACTATCATGCACATCGAGCGCATTGAGAAATATCACGGTCTCAACCCCCTCCCTGACCACCGCACAAAAACTCAAGAAAGCGAGCATCCAGAGCGTCTTTGAAGACACGATTTCCTGGACTTGTTTTTTTAATCCCGTTCTCAATGTCTTGGCTTTTTCTCGCATCCAAAAGACCATATGCGTGATAAGCCCGCAAGCCACAAGCATGAGCACCCCTTCGTAAATCTCCTCAGCTCGGCCGACAAAACCTCCCGCCAAAACATAGAAAAGCCATGCAAAAAGAATACTACAAACTACCCCCAAAGCCACCCCCATCCAAATATAGATCACATGCCGCTGCGCATAAAGCGCCTGCAAAATGCCTAAAAGCATACCTACGATTATGCCAGCTTCTAAACTCTCTCGGAAGGTGATAAAAAAAATACTCATGTCTATTTAAAGTTCTAGGCGAAAGAAATGTTATCGTTTTATGAATTAAAAAACAAACCTTTTAATTTGAAAAAAACGCCTCCATTTCAGCTGGCACAATATCGCTGTCTATGAGAAAAGCACCTCGCTCCTGTTTACTCATACTTTCCCAGTTTTTAGGCAACTCGACTCCCAAATTTTCCAAAGTTCTTCGAAGCTCCTGTGTCCGTTCTTCTTGCGTCATTTCGCTGGGCTTTTTGGGCTCGTTTTGAGCTCGATCAAAAGTGGCCCAGGCTCCCCAGAGCACTAGACCACACAAGGACACAATAATCACTATTTGAGCGTTTTTCATAACTTATTTTTCGTCATCATCGTCATCATCGTCATCTTCCCTTAAATCTTCGTCTATATCGTCATCATCGTCATCAAGTGAATCTTCCACATCAGCGGCATCAATCATGATATCTTCATCGTCAGGATTTAAAGCTTCTAACGGGACATCGTCCTCATCATCGTCGTCATCGTCATCGCCCACTGGTGATGGCGTACTTGAGCCCTTACCTTCGACCGATTTTCCTTTCTTGTCGATTTCATGCATCCCAACAGCTGCAACCTCGTTGGCAGCGCCCACTAACTCTACATCACTCGATTGATTGATGAGATCATCTTCTCTTTTGTAATCTTGTGGTTCTGAAATCGCTAATTCCGAAGCATCCGTTATACGGTCTCCTTGTAAAAGATCAACTCGCAAACAGAGTGATTGGAGCTCTTTCACGAGCACGTTGAAAGATTCAGGCACTGAGATCGTATCGACTTTTTCACCTTTCACGATGGCTTCATAGGCTTTCGATCGTCCATGAACATCATCAGACTTGATCGTCAGCATTTCTTGTAATGTATGAGCGGCACCATAAGCTTCAAGAGCCCATACCTCCATCTCCCCAAATCTTTGTCCTCCGTTTTGAGCTTTCCCTCCAAGTGGTTGTTGCGTCACCAGAGAATAAGGTCCTACTGATCTAGCGTGGATCTTGTCTTCTACTAGATGGATCAATTTGAGCATATATACCGTCCCGACTACCGTTGTATGATCGAGAGGCTCTCCACTTTTTCCATCATAAAGCTGAAATTTACCATCAAGCGGAAGATCATTTTCTTTGAGGAATTCCTGGATCTTATCCATTTTGATCCCATCAAGCACGGGAGTGGCGACTTTTATACCCATTTTTGAAGCCGCTTCACCCAGATGCGTTTCCAAAACTTGTCCAATATTCATTCGCGAAGATACTCCAAGCGGATTAAGAATGATATCAATCGGTTTACCGTCTGCGGTATGCGGCATATCTTCCACCGGAATAATTCGTGAAATAACCCCTTTATTCCCATGTCTACCCGCCATTTTATCTCCCGCTTCTAGGTGTCGCAACTGAGCCATTTGTACTTTCACTTTTTTGAGTACGCCGGTTTGGAGATCATCTCCCAGCGAACGATCAAGGACTTGTACGTTGATCACTTTCCCTCCTGATCCTCTTGGTAGTCGAAGTGAAGAGTCTTTTACATCATGCGCTTTTTCTCCAAAGATCGCTCGAAGTAGTCGGTCTTCTGCGGTAAGCTCTGTTTCTCCTTTCGGGGTTACTTTTCCCGCTAGGATATCTCCCGCAAGCACCGTAGCTCCAATACGAATCAGTCCATTTTCATCCAAATCCTTGAGTTTTCCAGCGGCTACATTGGGGATATCATTCGTAAATTCTTCCGCGCCAAGCTTAGTATCTCGCACATCAAGTTCGTATTCATCAATATGGATCGAATCAAAAAGACCTTCTCTCACCACACGATCTGAGACGATCACCGCATCCTCATAGTTATATCCACCCCAAGACATATAAGCCACACGCAAGTTTTGACCCAGGGCCAAATCTCCGTGCTGAACGGCTGATCCATCGACCAAGACTTGGTCTTTCTTGACCTTGTCTCCAGCGTTGACCATTGGCCGTTGATGAATACAGGTGGATTGATTGGTTCGTCGGTAGGTCATAAGTTTGAATGTTTGCTTTTTCCCAGACTTCCCTACAAAAACAATATGATCTCCGTCTACTGATTTGATTTCTCCATCTTCAGGAGCTCTTACCACTTCATCTCGTGAATTAGTTCGTTCCATCCCAGTTCCAATCACTGGCGATTGCGCTTGTACGAGTGGTACGGCTTGTCGCTGCATGTTCGATCCCATCAGGGCCCTCGTATTATCATCATGTTCCAGGAACGCGATCATGGAGGTCGAGAGGGACACAATTTGTTTCGGTGATACATCGATGTGCGTCACTCCATGCACTCCATAAGAACCCGGTTGAAAGCTTTTTCGAGCAGCCACTTGTTCATGCACAAACTGCCCCTTATCATCCAGCAAGGAATTAGCCTGAGCAATACACATAGCGTGTTCTTTATCAGCGTTATAATACGCTACCTCTGAGGAAACATAAGGCCAAACGGGCACTTCTTTAAGCGAT
>DATDAE010000070.1:0-9603 GCA_036525565.1 Candidatus Altimarinota bacterium | reverse complement strand
TTCCCAACAGAATATGAAGTCACTTTGCATACCAATCTTGGTGAGATCCAGATAAAACTTTATCCTAAAAGCGCTCCGAAAACGGTCCAAAATTTTATCGGACTCACCAGGGCTGGGCGCTATGACAACACGACTTTTCATAGAGTGGTTAAAGACTTTGTCATTCAGGGAGGGGATTATGAAAATGGCGACGGAACCGGTGGCGGAAGCCTCTGGGGAAGAGAATTTGAAGATGAAATTGACCCCCAATTATCACATGTAAGAGGGATGGTCTCCATGGCCAACCACGGTCCTAATACCAATGGATCTCAATTTTTTATAGTAGTCAAAGACACGCCAAGACTAGATGGAGCTTATTCGATCTTTGGCCAAGTCGTAAAAGGGATGGGGGTCGTAGACCAAATCAACCAGCTCCCTACTGATTTATTCGACAAACCGCTTGATTCTATTACTATCAAGTCTGCTGTGATCAACCTACCATGAGATCAGAGTGACCGTTAACAAATAATATAAAAATACAAAAAGGCATGTATATTTCGGAGAAGTATATGACGTATCGAATCGTCTCAGGGAAGTTTACCGGCTTACTCTTGGGGCTTTTGGCGAGTTTCTTTTTTCTTGACCATGTAGAAGAGCTCAACCACCCGCTTCTTTTTTCCTTAGGGATTGAGTTTTGGTACGCCATGATGGGGGGCATGATCGGTATGGCGGGGCTCTGGGATAAGCACGCCGCTTTAAACGTAGAATTACAACCATGGATACGCGGCGGCTTGGTGGGAGCGTTGATGAATATGATGCTCGTTTGTTTTATTTATGATGACCTACAAAAACTCTTGCAAGCCTTTGCAACGCCTATTTCAAATGATACCTCGGGGCCTTTTATCATCATGGCTTTTGAAGGTTTTGTCTTTGGCGCTATTATTGATATGGTTGTCAGTCATTTTTCACAAAGAAACATCAAACACGCTATCCGTCAAAAAGTGTAACAAAAACTAAGTTCTTGCGTTAGAGGGGGTGAAAGAATTCCCTATTTAATGAGTTTCGAAGATTTACACCTCCTCCTAAAAAGATTCTATGCTACCGTGGCCAAAAGGCCTACTGTAAGCCAAAAGGAACGGGTGTATTTACAGGCCATGAGGGCCTACAAAAGCCAATATCGTCAGCGAGGCTTTCTTTCTCGTTTTACGCTAAAGCGACTTACCACACTCGGTATTTTCGCTGGTATGTTGGCGCTTTTTATGATTCCTCGAGCGACCCAAGACGTGATTGTGGCAGGAACCGTAAACCCAGAGTTTGGTCCTGTGGAGATTATTCGAAACAACGAAAGCTTTTTGGCCAAAGAGGAAACGCCGCTTTTAGTGGGAGATTTTGTAAAAGTTGGTCGTAACGCTCGAGCCAAGGTTTCTATGCCCAATAAAGTCGTTTCTTTTGCGGATGATTTGACGCAGTTTCGGATCACCGATGTGGATGCGATCTACCTTCTCAAAGGGAGTATGCAAAATCAAATTTTACGGAAAGGCGAAATCGCTACAGATCGAGGCTTTATCAAGAGTCGTCCAGGGGCGAGTTTTGATGTTTCGGTGACTGATACTGGAGAAACACGGATCGCTTTGACCAAAAACGAAGTGGAAGTCTTTGATCTCTTCAAGGGGAGCATGGCCCTGCGAGAGGGGGAAACCCTGACCCTTCGAAGTGACACTGAGCTCAGTGGTGATATGATGGCAACGACGCCCCAATGGGATGATCAAAAAGATCAATTTGTCCGTTCAAAGCTGATCATTGCTCGCTCAAAAACACTCAGAGCCCTCGAGAATCAACTTTCTGGAAAAAGATCACAAGCCCTTCTCGACCTCAAATCAGCTGAGAATAGTTTTATTTCTATCGTTGAAGTCGCTGAGACAGAGCGAAAAAGAGAGCTGGCTAAACGCAAGAATTTGGATGGCGTTTCTGTCAAAGATGTCTATCCACTCCTTGAAGCTTCTACCCGGGACCAAGATCTCCTGCGTGAGGTGGCGGCTGGTGAAAGTTTACTCTCGCTCACGCAACGAAACTGGAATAACCTCGCCTTTGGAAACCCCTCTTCGGGCGTAGTCGCTTTCGATAAGATGGTACTACTCTATCACCTCTACTCTTTGGCGGAAGATTCTGACACGCATTTCCGAGATTTGCTTTCCGATAAATATGCTCGAATCTTCTTACAAGATATATACACTAATCGACTCAAAATCGATCAGATTTCATATCTCAACGGTGAGATTCAAAAACTCCCAGATCATGAATACGCTCGAAGCTTCTTGGAGAGAATTGCCATGCAAGCTGATCCCTACTTGCAAGCGGTCTTGAACGAAAAAATTAAAGATTTCTATGGAAGTATTTGAGGAAATCTCAACGCTGGGTTATAGTACGCAGAGTCTTTAACCTTTTTTTCTATGAATACAAAAGCTTATCTCGCAGAAAGTCTCGGGACTTTTTTACTAGCCTTTGCCGTTTCAGGATCTTTGACGGTAGGTCTCGGGCTAAGCACGCCCTTGATCGCAGGCCTGACGCTTGGACTGTGTGTTTACTATTTTGGAAGTGTGAGTGGTTCTCATCTCAATCCAGCCATCAGCCTCATGCTCCTTTTACAGAAAAAAATATCACTCAAAGATACTGTCGGCTATATTGTAGCTCAAGTTATTGGGGCCACTGTCGCTGGAGTTGTGGCGCTCAAGGTGTATGGACAGGTTCCAAATCCACCCGTCATTGATAGTAGTTCGGCTCTTTTTGCTGAAATTCTCGGGACTTTTTGTCTTGGTTTGGGCGTCAGCAGTGTCGCTAACAAACAAGTTTCCGCTGGTGCCAGTGGTATCACGGTGGGCGGCTCACTCCTACTTGGTATCCTGCTCGCAAGTAAGGTGTCTAACGGTGTCCTCAATCCCGCAGTGGCTTTTGGTATCAACTCTCTAAGTATCGTCTATATCCTTGGCCCCATTATCGGGGCTGGGCTGGCTGGACTTGCTTATCCCTATTTAATCAGTAAAAAGTAGTTGATCTCTCTTATTCTTCTTTATGAAAAAAATTATTATCGTTCTCGCTTTCTTACTCATCCCGAGTCTCGTTTGGGCACAAGTCATTCCTAAGATGGAATTTTATCATGGAGAAGAGTGTCCTCATTGTAAAAAACAACATAAATGGCTCCCAGAACTTCGAGAAATGTATCCTGATTTAGAAATAGAAATCTATGAAGTTTGGCATGACGAAGCTAATCAGAAAAAGATGCAAGCCCGCCTCGATGAACTCGGCAAGGAGTCGACTGGGGTTCCGACTAATATTATCGAAGGTGATGTCATCGTCGGCTTTAATCCTGAAGCAATTCTGGAAAGTCTCGCTCGTCACTATGGTCCTCCTGCCGAAGTTGAGCCGAAAGCCCTTGAGGATAACACTGTGGGAGATAATGCATCAATCTGGCAAAAGTTTTTAAACTGGATTAAAGGGCTTTTTTCCTAAAAATCCCATAGCGCTCAATCAAAAGACCTCCTGAATCTATTTCAAGAGGTCTTTTAAAAGTATTTATCCAGAAAAACAAGCTTGCAAAAGCTAAATCTGATGAGTAGCATAGACCCACTTTAAAAAAAATATACGAATGAAAAGCGAAAAAAGGTTCTCTGATTATGCGTCAGAGCGCTTCGAAAAAGAAGGATGGCGCATGAGCGCAGGTGTACGCAATATCTGTGAAATCTTGGAATCTCATGAAAACTTTCTCTCACAAAAAGAAATCGCAAATATATTGCAAGACATGGGGAAGGCCGTTGATTATACCACTATATACAGAATCCTCAGAAAACTACAATCGCTCAAGCTCGTCCATGAATTTGATCAAAAATGGCACCGAGAAAATGAACCGGCCAACCCGCTCCATGGTCATTTTTTGATCTGCGAAGAAACCGGCTATGCCGAAGAGATCTATCTGGATTACTTTAATGCCATCGCCAAACAACTCGCTAAAGAAAAAGGCTTTGTGCTCAAGAGCGTAAAAATGGCTTTCTTTGGCCAAAGTGATCCCAAAAGAAGAGGCTAGAGAAACCTTCTTTGATTCTATTGCTTCATAAAGGCTTCCATCTCTTTTTGAGAGACTCGACGAGGCATTTTTTGACGTTGCGCTTCGATGCGATTGCGCATCTTGAAATACTTTCGCCACTGCCAAAGGGTTTCAGTCTCAAAGAAAAGCAAATACATAAAAACCCGAGCGTTATACCAAAAGGTCGCCTTTTTTATTTTGAGAGAGTATTGAGACGAAAAATTTTTCCGCAGAATGATCTGATGGTTGAGATAGGATAATTGGTTCGCCATCTTGGGTTTATCTGACCGATTTTTCATGAGGGCAAAGATGCTTCGTTTTTCTGGGAGTCCCACCATCCGATCATGATAACAAACCGCTTGAGGGGCATATCGACACTTCCACCCAGCCCATTGGAGTCGGTAAGCGAGATCGACATCTTCTTTATACATAAATAGCAGTTCATCAAAGTACTCTTCAATCCCTAATTCGTTCTCAAAGACCACGTCTTGCAAGGCTTTTCTTCGATATAAGGCCGCGGCATGTGATACTCCAAAAATAAGGTTTGGTTCATCATACTGCCCATGGTCCACATCCGATTGCCCAATATCTTCAAACCGATGAGAAGGCAACATCTCAATCCCCACCGAATCAATGAAGTTAGTTTTTCCTTTTTCTCGGACTGAGCCTGAGTTTTCTTGGTACCCTTTAAAATCCCACTTTTTGATCTTGCCGCCCACCGATCCATAGACTGGTTTTTCAGAAATAGATTTCACCAATTCTGAAATAAAATTCGGCTCGAAAATCATATTGATACTCAGACAAGCATAAAAATCTCCATCCGTTTCTCTCAAAATACGATTATGCCCAGCCCCAAAACTTAATTCAAAAGACTGGTCTATCACGGCTATATCCTCAAATTGATCCTCTATAATTTCGCTCCCCCCATCCTCTGAGGCATTATCCAACACGACGATTTCGAGGTTTTTATAATCTTGTGCCAATAATGACTGTAAACAGGGTCGAAGGTACTCTTCATGATTTCTGATGATAATCCCGGCAACAACTTTTGGAGAATGTGAATCGACCTTCTCTGGACTCCTGAGGGTGGCTCTCTTGCGTTCGGAGATCCGATCGGGATCAAAGGCTTCTTGGGCCAAAATACTCGCCTCTAGGAGCGACTCGTGAGTTCCGGCGTCAATCCACATACCCACTACTTCACTCGCTCTCAGCTCCCCTTTTTCTAGGTACATTTTATTGACATCGGTGATCTCTAGCTCGCCTCGCTTGGAGGGCTGGATTTGCCTGATAAAATCAAACACTCGCTGATCGTAAAGATAAAATCCCGTTATTGCCAAATTTGATTTAGGAAGATCTGGTTTTTCTTCGAGGGATTTTACGCTCATGTCTTCCCGGAGCTCCACCACCCCAAAACGCTCAGGATCTTCTACTTTTTTAGCAAAAATTTTGGCCCCGCCTCGGAACGTCAACACTTCATGTGAAAAATCTCCTTCAAAAATATTGTCTGATAAAATAACCGCGAGTGTGTCATTGGCTGAAAAATCTTCTGCTAAACTCAAGGCTTGCGCTACGCCTCCCGATCCATCTTGTATTCGATAGGTAAAATCAATGTCAAAATCCCTTCCAGACCCCAAAAGCTGCATAAAATCGCCCGCATGCTCAGGACTCGAAACAATGAGAATATCTCTAATCCCAGAAGACTTCAGCGTGTTGATAGCATAATAAATCATCGGCTGGTTATAAACCGGCAACAAATGTTTATTGGTTACTTTCGTAGAAGGGAAGAGGCGGCTTCCCGTCCCCCCAGCTAAAATCACTCCTTTCATGTTTATGGGTCGCAATAGAATTACTTGAGATTACTAAACACATATTGTCAAACAAATGAAAAAAAGCAAATTTATTCCCTCTACAAAAAAAGCTTGAAATGGTTGTTTGAAATGCCAAAAGATGCTATAATAGAGAGATTTATTGCTATGCAAAAAAACTATTTCCTCGTCGCCGTTGTCTTGAGCCTGGTCCTTCTGGGGGGCATTTTCCTTCGAGGACAAGACCGATACGAACAAGTCCAAAACGCGGTAAGCCCCTTTGAGACCAAGCTTTATCGTGATGCCGCGCTCAATGGTGGAACCGCCAAAGGCACACTGGCCTTGGATCGGAGCGGACACCTTTTGGTACTTTTTGAAAACAGTCTTGGCGAATGGGCTGGAAGCCGAAAACAAATCATCGATGGTACGGTTTTTCTTTCGGGAAGCTTTTTGGGAGACGCAGACAGCCTGAGCAATGCTCAAAAGCCCGCGCCAGATTTCCCTTATACCAAACTGAGGGCTGGGGAGGTTTTGTCTGGTAACACGGTGATTCGGTTTGGACGAGGTGGCACGCTCATCGAACGAGATGATGAACAAAAAAGCACCAAGATTTATGCTGATGACCAAGAGGTTGATGTATTTTTCTTGGGCAAACAGGAACCCTTTGTCATCCCGGCCGGTATGCGAGTGACCATTTTTGATGACCAAATCAATAAAAACACCGCTCAGCTCTATTATTCTAAGTTGCGAAAGAAAACCGAGTTCCGGCTTGAATCTTTTTTGGAGCTAGATGATCAAAGGCCCAACATCTTGGAAGCCCGAGAACGCATAAAAAACGCACAACAACTCCGAAAGGCTTTTCTCAAGAAACTAGAACGCTACACCGAGGCTAAAGCTAAAGCCTGGAGACGCGACAGTCAGGGGCTTTTCCAGGGACCGAAACGATTGATCCAGTCTTTTCAACAAACCTTTGATTTCATAACACTTCCCAAACGCAAACAATTGCTCGCCTTTAATATCAAGGCTAAAGACTTCCTAAAAGCTTTGGAAGCGGTTGAAAACAAGGACAAAAAGGTGATCACCGAAAGTTTAAATCGATTTCAAGAAACACTGAAAGATCCTAGTTGGAAACTATTTTTAGAAAAAAATGAGCTCATCGCCGATGAGTGGAGCGATTTTTCAATGGCCCAAAAAGCCATCGTCCAGTATGGAGATACGAAAGTATATGCCGATCTTTATGATTTTTGGTTTATCCACGCACAAGATCCCAATATGGCGCAATTTCGAGAAGGCTTCGCAAAACTTCAACGGTTTATAGCCCAAAAAACCTACGCTAAAGCTCTTGAAGAGGCTGATCATCTCATCATTCTTTCGGGCACAATCGATAGCCATACTTGGTCTTTGGCCGAAACCACTCGATACCGAAGGCTTATTGCTGAGATACTGAGAAATATAAGTTATTTTGAAGATAAGCCCTCTTTACATGAACTCCTCAGACTCTTGACACAAAAAGAACTCTCACATCAACAAGATGAAGAAAATAAGGCTGAATTAACCTTGGAAATTGCCCAAGATGTCTTGGACTTTCTCCACGAACAAAGTCAGCGTGAAGACGAGATGAATGATGCTATTTTGGGCAAACTGCAGCAAACTTATAAATCTCTTGATTTGGAGGGCGTGATTGGTGGGGTGAGTCAAAACAAAATATTTAGCAAGCCCCAACTAAACATGATCATCATCATCAATAAAATAGGCGACAAAGCCCTCACGAAAGATCGCATCCAGGCTTTACTCGAAAAAGATCAAGCCGTCATCATAGCCCAAGAACAATACGCCAAAGAACTCGCTAAAAAAGAGGCTGATTTGGAAACTCAAAAATACGAATTCAAACAGATTAATTCTACTAATGACTTACGATCTTATTTTGTGATTCTTGGAGCCAGAACCTCTCAACTCATATTTTCTCCGGGACAGGATCCTAACTACATCAATTTCAGTGATCTTTATTTTAACAACCGAAAAATAGATGGAGGTTTTCACATAGAAGGCCAGTTTTTTGACAACATTAGCCTCGGGGCTGAACGCCATGAGAGACTTTCGCTTGATGAATTCAATAAGGCGCTTTTCCAGTCTAAAATGTTTGTATCCCATGATCTCGATGGGGGCGACAAAGTCATCCCACAAACGACCGCTCGAGCGCAGCTCGAAAGACTTTTAGTACAACAGAAAATCAAAAATCTTGGACTCACGGTTGATTTTGAAAGCATTGCGATCTTGGACAAAGAGTCTACGACGTTCTCCATCGAAGGGGTTCGCTCTGGGAACCAATATCGAGCAGACTTTATCTACCGAAAAAACAACCAAAGTGTTGAAAAAATTTATCTCCAATTCTTGGGGAATACCAAAAACTTTGATGATCCTATTCCTTTCTACAAATTGAAAGAGGTTTTGGATGAGGCTTCAACGCTCAATATGCGGGGCTAGGGGGGCGTCTTAAGGGTTGACCAAAGTCGGCTTTTTTATAAAGTGGGTAGGTCCAAATGGTCCTCAAAAAAATAAACTTTCCCCTTTGGTATGAGCAGGTACTACATTCCCCATTTGGGCTGCAATGTATTGTGCTTTCTTGTTTTATCGGATTTTTGATGGGATTTGAACCACTCCAGTTCTATGGAGCTCGGCTTTTTCAACAGGAATACGAACTTAGTCAGTCTTGGTTTTTACCACTCGCCGAACAAGGGTTTATCAAAAATAATGTCGGGGTTGATACCTCTGGGCTACGAGAAGTCTTTGAAGAGGACGAGAATGGGGTTTTGGTGCACAAAATTGTGCCTCAAAAAAGAAATAAAGAGGTGACTTATAACGCTAAACCAGGCGACAACATATCCAAAATCGCTCATAAATTTGGACTCAAGGTTTCCACTCTCCTCTGGGCCAATCGTCTAACTTCGAAGGAAACCATCAGTGTGGGCCAAGAAATCATCGTCCCTCCTACTGATGGGATTTATTATAAAGTCCAAGCACAAGATACGTTGAGTGAGATTGCCAAATCTTATGGTATAGAGCTCGCCAAAATACAAGCCTATAATGTCATCCAAAATGATGTTATCAAGCCCGGACAATCGATCTTTTTACCGGAAGCGAAAAAGATTTATATAGCCCCCAGAACCTATGTCACCAACACCACTTCTTCTGATCGAACGCAAACCATCAGTAGTGTCCAAGGCTTCCGGATTATGCGGCCGGCTGTGGGTGTCCTCACGCAAGGCTATCATGGCGGCCATTTCGCGCTTGATATTGCCAATAGCCTCAATACACCCATCTATGCCTCGGCTCCCGGAAAGGTCATCAAGGCCAGTGATGGAGGGTGGAATTATGGATATGGACGGCACGTGATCATCGATCATGGGAATAATATTCAGACCATGTATGCTCATAACAACCTCATCAAGGTAGAAGAGGGCCAGGAAGTAAAAGCCGGCGAACTCATCGCGCTCATGGGAAACACCGGACGGGTATTTGGCCCGACGGGCATCCATCTACACTTTGAACTACGGATCAACGGGAAGAAGGTGAACCCGAGTTATTATTTTAAGTAGGGACCTCTTAGAGATCAAGAACATGCTTTATAACCTCCTGTCTCTCTCTTGCGTAAGACTGCACGCTCTCACTTCCGGTCTCCCTTTTTTGGGCGAGGGTCAGCTCTACTTTTTGAGAAACGGCAACCGCTTGCCTTTCTGAAGG
>DATDAE010000069.1:0-8678 GCA_036525565.1 Candidatus Altimarinota bacterium | reverse complement strand
GCCTTTATCTATAAGCAAATCGAACCGATTGCTCGTAAATTAGTCATTGGTAATCTCGTACTAGATGGATCACAGTACCAAGTGGTACTCGAAAAGAAATCTTATAATGTGCTTTTTGCTTCTGTTACTTTTTTCAAAGCTAAAGTTGGTGATAAAGTAACCATCATTATTCCTGCAGACGATACTTCTTTATGGGCGGCTATCGAGAATGTCATCCCAGAGGAAACTCAAGAAGAAAAAAGCTCGTAAAACACCTTGATTCAAGCATTCATTAATAATACAATCGAAGCATGAAATATAAACATAGAATCATTTTCTGCCTCAGCTTTTTTATCGCAACGCTCTCTGTGGTATCAGCTCAGACTACGGAGTTAACCCCTACCTTAGACACCTTGAGTGAAGTAGAGGTTCCAAAAGTTGCGCTTCCTTTTAAAGACGAATCCACTATCCCCAATTTTGCCCGCGAAGCGATCGAGTTTTTATATAACGAAAATATAATGACGGGAAACAGTGACGGAACTTTTGCCGCACACCGCAATCTCAATCGAGCTGAATTTGCCAAACTTACCGTCGAAGCGACCGATACCAAGAAATATGTACCACTCGCTTCTATTTTTCCGGACGTAGGATCGGATGATTGGTTTTTCCCTTATGTGGAAACCGGACGCATACTTGGTTGGTGGGGAGGCTATCCTAATGGTTTGTTTAAACCTGGTGATTATGTGAATCGAGCTGAAGTCGCCAAAGTACTCGTAAAAGCTTTTGATCTCAAGGTAGAAGAAAAAGTCGACGAAGGTTGGTATGAAAAATACTTTAGAGCTTTAGCTGACAATGGTCTTTTGGCTTATGGTACCACGATGGAAACCCCAGGCGCTGGACTCACGCCTTCTCGAGCGGAAGTCGCCGAACAGCTTTTCCGATTTCGAACCTACAAATTAAATAATAATACGACCAAGGCTCTTGAGTCAGAAGAATCCATCGCAGAAGTGGATCTGATCGTCGATGAATCCTCAGAAATTTCTGAAGAACCTGCTGCTCCCAAAAAACCTTTACTCGAACCTTATACGCCGCCTATTAATGATGAGGTTGATTTCCGTTATGTGGATGTCGATGCCCTTCCTCAAAAAATAGATAGTTTGGCCGGTAAAATGTACATAGACAAAATCTGGCCTCATCCTCAGAAACTATTTGTAGCTCCGAATGAACCCAATATTGAATTATTAAAACTTAAGATAAGAAGTGAAGGCGGGGTTCTCCGAACCAGATCTATTCAAGTAAAAATTAGTGGTAATGGAACTTTTCAAATGTTGTCTCGTATTTGGCTCGAAGAAAATGGAGTTCAAATCTCAGATCGGATAAATCCTCTCAATGAACTCATACAATTAAAGTTTAATAAAGAGTTAGTATTAGAAGCTGGTCAAAGCACGATTTTGACGGTCAAAGGAAATATTGACGCCCTCGTCGATAGTGAGGATGCTATCCGAGTAGCCCTCTTTCTCCCAACATGGATATCGGCTAATACCAATAAAAAAATTGGATTCTTCCCTTTCTCTGGAACGGATGTGATCGTGGAATAACAGCTCATTTTTCAACTTTGACATTAACGAACAATTGTTTAAAATCTTGCGGATTTGATTATTAAACATGGCACAACAAAATGTGACGGCAACGCGGATGACCCTTTTGGCACTCAAAAACCAAACCACTACCGCCGAAAGAGGGCATAAGCTCCTCAAGGATAAGCAGGATGGATTGATGCAAGAATTTCTGGCCATTATTCATAAAGCTAAAAACCTTCGAAAAGAGATCGAAGAAGCCATCAAAGAAGCCAACAAGCATTTCCTCGAAGCTCAAAGTGCTATGCCACATGCGGTCTTGCAAAACACACTCAAGACTCCAAGCCAAGAAGTTATTCTCAAAGTAAAAACGAAAAACGTGATGTCGGTCCGTATTCCTGAGTTTCAAATGGAAATCACCGGAAAACCTTTCCAATACGGAATGCTTCAAACCAGAGCTGAGCTTGATATTGCTATTTTGAAATTCTCTGAAGTTTTTCAAATCCTTATGGAACTTGCGGAGATTGAAAAAGCCGCCGAAAATTTAGCCATTGAAATCGAAAAAACACGTCGTCGAGTCAATGCGCTAGAATACACCTTGATTCCAGAGCTGAAAACGACACTCAAATACGTAAAAATGAAACTCGCTGAAAATGAACGCTCTGCTATCGTTCAAGTCATGGCGGTAAAAAATATGATTGAATCTCAAGAAAAAGCAGCTCAAGCCGCCCTAGCCGCTTGAGGCTTGACTATTAAAATAAGTAGCCTAATCTTGTCTTGATTTATTAAATTTGTTTTAAAAAATGAAACGATTATTACTCATAAGCGCCCTTTGCTTAGCCTACGTGCCATTGACTTTTTCGGCCGCCCCAAAAGCTTCTGAATATTTATATCAAAAAGAAGTCTTCGTTTCTCCTGATATGGTTGGCAAAAATGTAGCCGTACAACTTGAACCACAAGAAGTCCAACTCATATCTCGAAGTTTTGATAATGTACAACTTGTGGATCAAAACAATGATCCGGTAGCTTTTGAAATCTACGACAGAAAACCAGAAAAAATAAAAGAAGATCTCACCATCTTTGATGTATCTTCTCAAAAAGAAGGTGATCCTACCTATCTTTTCGATAATGATATCTTGAGTGTTTATAGCTTTGATAAGAAAAAAGATGGCACAGGACCCGCTTCAGTCCTTTTGGATTTGGGAAGTATTCAGTGGGTCAATCGGATCAATATGTTCTACTCTGATCGCAACACGCTCCGAACCTACGAAATCGAAAGTGGCCTAACCATGGATAAAATCCGAACCGTCAAAGCTCGTTCGGCTATGGAGCAAACGGTTGAATTTTTGACGCCTCGAGCGATGCGTTATGTACGTTTTAAATGGTGGGGTCCGCAAATCAAGATCGATGACATAAACCTTTTTGCATCACCTCAAGCCTCGCTTTATTTTGCTCCAAAGGCCAGTCAGACTTATCGAGTACTCTTTGGGAATCCAAAACTAAAATCTGTACGATACAAAGCTCGTTATTCCATCGCTAAAAAGGAAATTCCCTTTTTAGAATCTTCACGAATGGAAATCAACCAGCTCCTTCCCGAAGACTTTGATGGAGATGGTATTCCCAATATCGAAGATAATTGTCTAACCATCAAGAACAAAACCCAAAAGGATACCGATCAGGATTTGGTGGGCGACGACTGTGATAATGCCCTAGAAAACAAAAACCGGTATCAGTACGACACAGACTGGGATAACATCGGGGATATCATTGATAATTGTAAATTTGATTATAATCCAGATCAAAAAGACCGAGATAACGATGGCATTGGGGATGCTTGCGATAATGCCCATGCGAAAGAATCGGTCCTCAATGTTCGGACTAAACCCTATTTTTTCTACGGGATTTTCATCGTATTAGTTATAGGTGTGGGAGCGATGTTTATCATAGAAAAATTCAAAAAGAAGCCTGAAGAAAAATAGATTATCAGAATATATAGACAGCATAAATCCTCGATCAATCTAGTAGTAATACACTCTTGTTTGAGGTATAATGAACAGAACCATTAATAAAACTAAAAAACATATGAGTTATCTTGTACCAACCGTCGTTGAAAAAACTCCAGATGGAGAAAGAGCCTTTGACATCTATTCTCGACTCCTCAAAGAAAGAATCATTTTTATTGGAGGTGGTATTGATGATACGGTCGCCAATCTCGTGATTGCACAATTACTTTTCCTGGAATCTGAAGACGCTAAAAAAGATATTACGATTTATGTAAATTCACCAGGTGGCTCGGTATCAGCTGGACTGGCCATGATCGATACAATGCATTTCATAAAACCTGATGTCTCTACGGTTTGTGTGGGGATAGCCGCTTCTATGGGGGCTATGATTTTGATGAGTGGGAGTCGTGGTAAACGCTTCATCCTACCGCATAGTGAAGTCATGATTCATCAACCTCTTGGCGGTATGCAAGGACAAGCTTCTGATATGAAGATCCATGCCGAACACATTATCAAGACTGAAACGATCCTCTACAAAATGATCCAAGAAGCTACTGGCACAGATTATGATCAGGTCAAAAAAGACTGTGATCGTGATAATTATATGAATGCCAACGAGGCCATTAAATACGGTAAACATGGTATCGTAGACAAGGTCATTGGTAATCGAAAGTAGTCTTTTTTTCTTCTCTTTTTAATTGGAAAAAAGGAGGGAATGCTTATAATCCCGAAGTCTTAAATGTATCTTCATGAAGTGGATTACGAGCCTTTTGGGAAACTATAACGAAAAAGAACTTAAAAAACTCTGGAAAATAGTCCCGCATATCAACGAAAAAGAGGAAAGTTTAAAAAAACTTTCTGATGATGAACTCAAAGCGCAATTCGCAACTTGGAAAGCCATGCTCACTGAGCATCCCGAAAAAGTCGATGATCTCATGATCGATGTTTTTGCCGGTGTCAAAAATGCCTGTAGGAGGCTTGTGGGTCATCAGTACGATATCAGAGGCAATCAAGAAACTTGGGAGATCAAACATCATTACGATGTGCAACTCGTAGGAGGGATCGTACTCCACCAGGGTAAAATTGCAGAAATGAAAACCGGTGAAGGTAAAACGCTCGTTTGTACGCTTCCGGTTATCCTCAATGCTCTCACGGGTCGAGGCGTCCATGTCATAACCGTCAATGACTATCTGGCCGAGCGGGATGCTGATTGGATGAAACCGCTTTACGAGTTTTGTGGGCTTTCTGTGGGCGTCATTATCCATGGGAAAGACCAAGAACAAAGACGAGAGGCCTATATGTCTGATATTACCTACGGAACCAATAATGAATTTGGCTTTGATTATCTGCGAGACAATATGGCGCAGAACCCAAATCATTTGGTTCAAAGAGATCTGCATTTTGCCATCGTCGATGAAGTGGATTCGATTCTGGTTGATGAAGCTCGGACGCCACTCATCATCTCCGCTCCAGCCGAAGAATCTACCGATAAATATACGAAATACAGTCAACTCATCCCTCGGCTCAAAGAAGACGAACACTATATCATCGAGATAAAGCATAAATCAGTACATCTCACCGAAAGTGGTATAACAGAAATGGAAAAACTTTTAGGGGTGAGCAATATCTACACCGAAGCTGGATTCTCAGAGGTACATCACATAGAACAAGCCCTCAAGGCCCAAGTCATAATGCAAAAAGATATTGATTATGTGGTAAAAGACGATCAAGTCATCATAATCGATGAATTCACCGGACGAATGATGGATGGACGAAGATTTTCGGATGGTCTCCATCAAGCCCTCGAAGCCAAAGAACGGGTTGCTATCCAGAGAGAATCTAAAACGTTGGCTACGATCACCTTTCAAAATTATTTCAGACTCTATCAAAAACTTTCGGGTATGACCGGAACGGCTGAGACGGAAGCTGAGGAATTTGCCAAGATCTATCGTCTCGACACGATTGTCATACCTACCAATCGCCCTATCACAAGAAAAGATCTTCCAGACAAAATTTTTCAAAATGAGCGAGGCAAATTTTTAGCCTTAGCCCAGGAAGTCAGAAAACTCCACGGAAAAGGGCAGCCTGTTTTGGTCGGGACTATCAGTATTGAAAAATCTGAAACCTTGTCTGCGCTTCTCCACCGAGAAGCCATTCCACACAAAGTCTTGAATGCCAAATACCACGAGAGCGAAGCTGAAATTGTATCACAAGCCGGACAAAAGGGTGCGGTGACCATCGCGACTAATATGGCGGGGCGAGGAACTGATATCAAGCTCGGAGAAGGCGTCAAAGATCTTGGTGGGCTCGCTATTTTGGGAACCGAAAGACATGAATCTCGTCGGATTGATAATCAACTCCGTGGACGTTCTGGACGGCAGGGAGATCCTGGATTTTCACAATTCTATGTCGCCATGAGTGATGATTTGATGCGTCGTTTTGGGGGTGATCGAATGGGATCGGTGATGGCAAGACTCAATCTCCCTGAGACCGAATCTATCGAGAATAGTTTTATCTCAAAATCGGTTGAAAACGCACAGAAGAAAATCGAAGGATTTCATTTTGATGCTCGAAAACATGTCGTCCAATATGATGATATCATCAATATCCACCGAGAAAAGATTTATGGACAGAGACGTCGACTCCTCAATTCAGAGCATATTTTTGAAGATCTCCAAAGCCTGATCATTGAACTCGTGGCCCAAACCGTCGATCAAAATCTTCTAAGTGAAAACTATGATCAAACTTGGGATCTGGAAGTTTTGTATGAAGCGGTTGAAGCCATCATAAAAAAGCCATTACCTGTAGCCATAAAAGAAAAAATCCAAGAACAGCACACCAGAGCTGAAATCAAAGAAATCTTGAGACCTTATATCTTTGAATGTTGGGAAACTAAAATACAAAAACTCCCAGAAGAACAGGTCATCTATCTCACCAGACATATTATCTTACGGTCTATCGATGAGCTTTGGCTTGATCATATTGACGAGATGACCCACTTGCGAGATCGTGTAGCTCTTTCGGGTTATGCGCAACGTGACCCCATCATGGAATACAAATCTGAAGCCTTCCGGATGTTTGGGCTCATGCAACGACAAATACGACTCGTGGCGGTGAGCAACCTCTTCCGCATTGATTTTTCCGATCACATAAAATTTGAAGAAGCCGACTATTCACAGGCTCAAACCAATCAAGATGAAATTGAAGCCAGTCTGGAAAATACTGGAGAATTTGCGGTAAACGCTATGAGTTCTTCAGGTCTGAGTAAAGTGATCTCTGGAGCGAGACGTCTCGCTGATCCAATCCATAACACAAATGACGGACTCACCAGACAACAACGAAGAGATCTAGAAAGAAAAGAGAAAAAAGCCAAGAAAAAGTAAATTATCATCGTTCGACGCAGGTCTCGGACAATCTAGATCTGGATCCAGAACCTGCATTCGAGGATGACATTATGTTATGGTTTTTGTAATGGGTTTTGAACGTAGATATCAATCTTACGCTCTAATTCAATAGCTTCACGAAGAATTTTAAAAGTCTTTTCTAGTACGCCAAAGAAAAGCTGAGCACTTCGATGCATACCTTCTTCTACGGTCGCTAATTTTTGTCTTCGGTGTACACGTTCCTCCAAAACTAATCTTGTTTTGAGGTCCGTAAATTCTCTCAATTGAGCGGCTGTCTGTTTACAAAGTTTTGTGTCTTCGATCTGATCTTTAGCCGATTTCCCTTCTTCGAACCCTACCGTTTTACATTCCTCAAAACCATCACACACAAAGTCGATACAATGCATAAATTGATTAATTTTGGAAACCGGCGTTTTATCACCGCCGCCTCCGCTCCCACCGCCTTCTTCTGGTAATTTATAAAGTTCATCAATAACCTGTTCATAGGTCAATTTATTATCCTGCGTGAGTTCCTCAAGATCCTTATAATACTTCTCATGCATCTTGGTCCACTGCTTTTTGGCATATTCTTTGATGGTGGCACTATCGGTACATTCATCTTTTTTAGGATAGCTAAACTCATACACATTTTCACAGTCATAAGCTTCTAATCTTTTTTTAGCGCTTTTGAGAGGTATTTGTGTGTCTTCATCAGCCCAAGCTAAAGGCGTACACAAGACAAGGATCAGAGCCGAAAAGAATAATTTTTTCATAATCTATTAATTAAGAGGACAACCCAGCAAGACGTTATGTTTTTTACAGATAACCTTCATCGAATTAAGGATCGTATTACTATCTTTGATAATAGGAACTAGCGCATTTTTAAATCGTTCTTCCTCCATTTCGAGTTGGAATTGATCAAACTGATGAAGATTTTTATAGTATTGCGTCATACAGTTTAACTGCGATTGATGGGTTCGTTTTCTTCTTCGAGAGGTTTGTTTTACTTTCTCATTAGCCAAAAGTTCATAGCGCTCCCCATACCCATCCTGACTTCCCGCTTGAGCTTTTTCATCGTCTGATTGAAAGAAGCTCAATAATTTGTCATAAAATCCAATAACCGATTCAAAGAAATTATCAATCTCTTTTTCTTCCCGGCTTTCATCTTCCTGACGGGCTTGTGCCGAACAAAAGGTTTGAGGATTAAAGGTCCCTATGGTTGGGGCTCTTCGTTTATCACGCACATCTCCATCTTTTTCTTGTTTTACATTTCGACCATAGATAAATTCTGGTCCTTCTCCGGCATTGACGTACGCATTAAAAATTTTAGGACGTTCCAAGAGATCTTTTTGTATATCTTCTGGTTTTATAGAAGGATCAATGTTTTTAAAAATATCTTTATCAGCACAATATCGCATACGTCCCCAATCAAATTCTCTCTGGAGTGCGGCAATAGAATCTTTCAACCCTTCTTCTAATTCCGATTGGAATTCTTCGATATCGTGAGAGGAACTCCCCGTCACAACCCGCTCTGGCATGATGACATAAGGAAATAAATTATCGACCACGGAGAGATGGAAATCCACAATTTCGGTTACTTTTTGAAGCTCTTCAACACCGGCTTTATTGGATTGAAACAAGGCCGAATCTAATTTTCCGACTAATTTATAATACTCATCAAACTGCTTTCTCATACTTTCGGGGAAAAGGGTCCATTTTAGGTACTGCAAATAGAG
>DATDAE010000068.1:0-3648 GCA_036525565.1 Candidatus Altimarinota bacterium | reverse complement strand
CCCTATGCGGTTATCCGTATTCAGCACCTCTATCTCCTCGTAGGCTACAGCCTCTTGCCTTTCATCTTTCTTTTTGCCGTCAGGCTCACCGAAGATTTCACACACATATCAAAAACCACCAAAACCTATGAACTTAAAAACCAACGACTAGGGCTTTGGGCTCAAAAACTCAAAAAAATCAGAAAAGAACATCTCCAAAACACCACCTCTCAAGATAAAATCATCTGCAGTCTGATCAGCTTCGCCCTTCTCTGGGCCATGGCCGTGGGGGCGGTGCATTATCTTTTCTTTGCCTTCTTTTTAGTCGCTTTCTGGGGGATCTATCGGCTTTCGAGATATGCCCTCCAGGGCCGATATGAAGAATTTATACAGGTCATTATCCGACTTTCTTTGGGGGGATTTTTGACCCTCCTTTTAGTGAGTTATTATCTCTTTCCTTACATCGCCGCCAGCGGCGTAGATGCTATCGCTCCGCCAAATATCAACTCGATTGATTCACTCGATATGGTGAGTCGAAACAACCTCCCCCATCTCGTCCTCTATCTGATCTCGTATTGGTGGGGACTCTTTGATTTCAACGCGCTTCCACTCAGTTTTTGGATCGGGGGCGGCCTTCTTTTTAGCACGATGGCCTTGGCCATTCTTTTCCGTATTCACAATAAATTTGTGCTCTTTGCCAGCGGATTCTGTCTCTGGGCCTTTGCTATGAGTTTTGGGACCAAATGGGTTCCGGAACTTTTTCTTTGGTTTGTTTTCAAAGGCCCGCTTGCTGGGCCCATTGGCTTCATCTTTCGTGATGGCAACAAGTTTGTGGGGCTTCTGGCTTTCGGTATGGCCATCCTGCTGGGCTACGGTATTATTTCGATTTTCGAACTCCTCACACGCCTCAAAAACGAACGAGAAAAAGCCAAAAACAAAAAAAGCTTCCTCAGTTATTTCTCCCTCCTCATGGTACTCGCGGTGATCGTTTTTACAGGCAGTCTCCATTATTATTTCAAGCCCGTTCATAAGCTTTATTTCGAGCACCTTTACTACCCCAATCCTATCCCCCAAAGCTACGAAAAAACTCGTGATTTTTTAGACGAGAACCAGGACGAAGGTCTCCAACGAACCCTCATGATGCCCCGCTATGAAATGCTCGTAACCCCTGGATATGGCTACTGTGTTTCTACTTGGAACGCCCGAAAAACCGAAGACAAAAACATCCCGCCTCGGGCCACCTCATCCCTTGATCTCTGGAGCCTCAATCAGCGAACCTATCATCCACAAGAAGGGGCCACGGTATTTTGGCACACGCTTCACGATTATTTCTTTGAAATGCTCGGAGAAGGTAAATCCAGTAATGTCGGCAAATTCATAGCTCGGCTCGGCATCAATCGTATAGCTTTCCACAATGATATCCTTGGTTATGAAAAATGGCTCGATGGAGTATCGGATAATCTCCAAAAACAAGAATACCTCGAACCTATGGAAGATGGGAATATCGGATTCTTTCAGATATTCAAAGTCAAAAGCGTCGACTGGGCTCATGTTTATGCGCGGAACCTTTTGAGTTTTTCCGGATTATCGATCATCGATCCACTCCTTTATCTCCCGGAATTCAAAAACCAAGAAACCGCCTTCTTTTTTGCCACTCAAAATAGCCAAAGCGCCGACCTCCAAAAACTCAATCCGGGTGACATTATACAGGTGAGTAATAAAAATGACGTAATTCTCAGTCAGATTGATAAAAAATATTTCCTCCATCCCTTCGATGCGACTCTTTATGGAAATCCTTATTATCGCTGGGCTAAGCTAAGAACCGATACCCCCGATTGGTCTTGGCAACTAAAGTCGCTCAATATTCCAAGTGAAAAAAGAGAGTTCGATTTTGGAAAAGGGATCGCTTATACTTTTGTCCCAAAAATGCTCGAGATAGATCCCTATGAAGATTTTTCTAACTTTGGAATACCCTATAACTTTGCCGCCTACCTCGACAAAGATGAAGAACTCCTCGCTTCAGATGTTCCTGAAGTCTTAACCATTCAAGAAGGTTTTACCCATACTTATGATCGATTACCTTCTGCTTTCGGTAAAAGTACGGCCGGGGATAGCGAATTCTGGCGAGTAGCCAAAACCAAGAAACTCCCTGCCAAGGCCAATAATGGATATTTCTTTGAGCTGGTCATGAGTGGAACCGATACCCATAAAATCCATGCCAAAGTAAAATTCTACGATGCCGCTGAGGAAGAAGTAGGCGTAGCTTACGTCTCGGCTCCAAAAGAAGTCGAAACCTTTGATTTTATCAAATTCAAAGGCCTCTATGTCACGCCCCCCGAAACCGAATCCTTACAAGTAGAAATCCTGTCGCTGCAAAATCCAGAAGTGAAATCCATCTGGGTATTACATGACTTTACCCTCCTAGATCTCGAAAACATAACCGCTCCTAATACTTTGAGTTTTGATTACAAAGCCGAAGAAAGTGATATTTATGACGTTTATGTTCGAGCTTTTGATAATAAAAAAGGCGGTCGCATGGTTTTCCGAATCGATGGAGATCAGGAAGAGCCAAAGATATTTGCCACCCAAAACCCATTTCAAAATGAATTCAAATGGTACTCCCTCGGATCTTTATCACTCCAAAAAGGACAAAAATATAAACTTGATTTTGAAAACCTCGAAGGCGTTAATGCCCTCAATCTGATCGCAGTCGTCCCACAAGGCCATCGCCTGGCTATCGAACGATCCTTTGGCGAAACGATGCAGAACTTTCACCAAATGGTCTTGCTAGAATCTGACATTGATTTTGAAATACTCGGACACAAACAACTCGAAACCAATGACCCACAGCTTTCTAATGGAAAAGGGGTCTCCCTGGGCAGCGGGTTTTTACGGACTGACTTCGAAATCGTCAAAGAAGGTGACTACCAGGTTCGTCTGCGTGCCAAGATGTTTGATGAACTCAAAAAACGAAGTGATAAAGAACTCACCACCTACATCCAAGACAAGGCTACCGGGAAAACCATCTACCACGAAACTTTAGATCTTTTCGGAACCTTTGAACGAATGAAATGGTTTGAGCTCCCCTCGTTGCATCTTGATGAAGGCGCTTATCAACTACGGATTGAGTTTAAAGATAATGCTCCTTCACTTTTGACCGTTAAAGATTTCCGAGAATGGCGCGAAGAGGAATTTTTCTTTACCTTGGGGGATAAAGAAAAAAATCCTTCCCTCTGTAGTCCCTATGTAGACGCCGGTCCTCAGCCTCTCAAGCTCTTTACCCATGACAAATCTATGGAAGGAATAGTTGATATCAGTGCTTCTTGTGATTGGATTTCGACGGTATCAGAACCTTTGAGCGTCAAAGCCGGAGAACAATACTTTATGAGTTTTGAGATTGCCGTACAAAATAACCATAAACTTCATTTTAAAGCCCTTTATTTTGATCGAGATCGCAAACTCATAGAGAGCAAAAATTTCAATTTCCCCGAATCCGAAAATTACCCCAGCTTCCGGATCGAAGAAATCTTAAAAATCCCAGAAAATGTTCGTTTCATGCAATTACAAATTCTCACCAGACCTCACCCTGAGAGAAACACCCGATTTATCGTACGAGATTTTACCATCAAAAATTTCGACCAATTTCCACTCCTCGACATCGTCAACCTA
>DATDAE010000067.1:0-4382 GCA_036525565.1 Candidatus Altimarinota bacterium | reverse complement strand
ACTGTTTCTGAAGTTTTCCTGAAATATTTAACCTGAAATCTTCATGAAGTTTACCCTTTGACAGATGAATCCCTCTTATCCAAAATTCATTACCTGCGTTCTTATTTGTATATTTTCTAAATAAATAGTATTATGATTTATATTACTAAAAATATTACTACCACCATGCAAGCCCGTATAAGCGCGACTATCAGTCCCGAGGCCAAACGCTTTCTCGTTTCTATTGCTAAACAACTCCAGGTATCCCAAAGTGAAGCCCTCGAAAAAGCTATCGATCTTCTCGAAAGACAAGTCACCCTTCAGCAAATGAGAAAAGGATACCTAAATGATCAAACCGAAAGCTTGGATTTTGCTGAAAATGCTATACTTTTAACTGATTTTCTAGATGCCGAAAGTTAAACGAGGAGAAATCTACATGGTATCTTTTGATCCTTCCCGAGGAAGCGAACAGTCTGGCACCAGACCCGCCATCATCATCCAAAATAATATCGGGAACCTCTATGCCAATACTACCATCATTGCGGCTCTTTCTACTCGTATCAGTGATTACCCCCAAAATGTGATTATCGAGCCTTCAAAAGAAAATGGATTACCCAAAAAATCCTGTGCCAAATTGGACCAGATTTTGACCATCAGCCAGCAGCGACTTAGTAAAAAACTAGGTCAATTAACCTCCGAGGAAATGCTAAAAGTAAATACAGCGCTTAAACTCAGTTTGGAATTGAACTAATAGTATATTAGGTCTTCTGTCCACCTTCTTCCTTGGGTTTTAAACCCCCTCGATCGCTCTGCGATCGGTCCCCCTTTTCAAGGGGGAGCTTTTTATCCCCTTCCCCCTTTGAACCTTTAGCTTTTTGGTTCTTTGGTTCTTTTTTGTCACTCGATTCTTGTCCTTTGGTACTTTTTCTCTGCACGTCTTTCTTGGATTCCTCCGCTCTCGCCCACCGCATGATCTTGTCCTCGACTTTGTCACGTTCACGGCCATATCTTTGACGAGAAAAGTTCCTCACTTTCTCCATACGCACCGCAGGATCTTCTTCGGCTACGACTGCGGCAGGAGGCAGTGTCCACGCGGAAAACACAGGACTCGTGAGCCCGTCAACCATGATCCGATTATAGACGGCATATTTGGGCAAAGCGATAAGGTCATTGGGAAGCAGCACTTCTTCATCAAACTGCTCTGACATGATCTTGGCATCATCGATCCCGACCTGGAAACTGATCAGACTCCCCACATTCCCAAAGACCGCCGCCGCCACCTCCTCACTCATCTGAGCGATGTACTGATTGGCCATCGTCAACGATAGTTTATATTTACGAGCTTCAGATAAAATAGTGGCAAAAGAATCGGTCGCAAAGTTTTGAAATTCATCGATGTAGAGCATAAAAGGCTTTCGGTCTTTTTCTGGCACGTCGGCCCGGCTCATCGCATCGATCTGAAATTTGGTAATCAGCATCGATCCCATCATCGTGGTGTTGTCCTCCCCGATTTTCCCTTTGGAGAGATTGACCAAGATGATCTTGCCGCTGTCCATCGCGCCTCGGATATCGAGGGTAGATTTGGGCTGACCGATGATATTACGGATGATGGGGGTCGCGAGAAATTGTCCGACTTTATTTTGGATGGGGCCGACGGCTTCCGCGAGCTTAGCTGGAGCCAAAGCACTAAATTCGGTTTCCCAAAAACTCCTCACCATCGGATCTTCGACGTATTGGAGGATCTTGGCACGGTAGTTTTTATCCACGAGCATTCGCGTGATCCCCAGCATCGTAGTGTCTGGAGCTTCCACGAGGGCCAGGATCGTATTTCTCAAAAAGTGCTCGAGCCG
Organism: Candidatus Altimarinota bacterium; assembly: GCA_036525565.1. Lineage (GTDB taxonomy): Bacteria > Patescibacteriota > Gracilibacteria > UBA4473 > UBA4473 > DATDAE01. Next base: position 2,553 of record DATDAE010000067.1, on the reverse strand, counting down.
AGGCCCCCAAGAATCAATGTTTAATTTTTTGATAACCCCGATCAGCCCTGAGGCGATCAGTGAACGCTGGGCCTGGTTTTTCCCTTCCAGGAGATTAAACGCAATCGGCCAATTACTATCAGATGGATCAAAAAGGATCACATCATTGGTTCTGGATTTTGGTATCAGACTGATGATCGATTCGATCAAATCCCCATGCGGATCCACGACTCCAACCCCCTTGCCCTCCATGATGTCAGAAATGATCATGTTCTCAAGCAGGGTGGATTTCCCCATCCCCGTTTTTCCGATGATATAGCAGTGACGCAATCGATCTTCGGGACGCATCCCATAGACAATATTGGAATTTCTAAAATTAGTTTTCCCGATCAACGTCACGTCCTCCTCCCCTTCCATCGGCAAATCTTTGGGAGGTTCAACCGTACGAGAAACAATCCAATCAATCCCTGGGGTTTTGACGGTTTCGGTCGGCAGATGATACATCGTCGCGAGTTCCTCCTGACTCAAAGCAAAAGGATGATCTTGAAGCCTCCCGATAAAGTCTTTTCCCAACTTGGTTTTGAGATTTTTATCAAACTGCGCCACCGTAAAAGCATTCATATGCGCTTGTGAAAACTGCTGAAAAGTCCCCGCGACTTCGCGGAGCTTGGCCGCGGCATGAAAAGGATCTGGATCACTGTGCAGATAAAGCGCTCTGATATTGACTGCAAAATTGAGCCGCGAAAGTTTATCAAAACAGGCTCCAAAACTGGTTTCATTATCATGTCGACTCGAAGTTCGCTCCTCTCGATCTAATTGTTGATCAAGCTTGTCTTGCTCGGACATGCCCATTTCTTCTGGGTTGGCGAGCTTTCCCCATCCACAAAGCATCAGCATCCCTCCCCAAGCCCAAAAATTTTTGATGCGTTCTTTTCTGGTAAAACCCAATCGGTGTTTTTGATAAAGCGCTCTCCACCAATCCCAACTCCAAGGTCTCCCACCCCAAAATCGTCTCAAGGTTTTTTTAGCAATCGTATTCCACTTGGGACCTATCGGCGTCACCACAAACTGGATCACGGCACTATCCTGATGACTATGTAGATGCGATATGGCAGAGGTTATCGGCCCCAGAGGATCCTGAAAAGACTGCGTCATGCGATCCTCAAACTGTGGATGCCGCTTGAAGGGGAAAACCCACGGTTCCCCTGGCGCAAAAGACATCACCAAGGTTTCTTTGTTTTCGTAGGCTTCCGGCACCAGATAGTCCGGATACTCTGAAATCTCCACATCGGGATACTGCGAATACACTTGCGAGGTCACCAAGGTCCTCAAATGATAAGGCGCCACGATGAAAAAATTAATATGCCCTTTGATGTTGGCAATCTCAAAGGTTATATTTTCGTCTTTGTGCTGCTGAAACTGCTTCAAAAGCAGTCCATGCAAACTCGCTAAAATTTGCTCAAACGCAATAGGACCTCGCTCGTTGAGCTTTGGAACCCGAAGTTTTAGAACGATCTTCTTGCTCATAAATGTATAACGTTTGACTACTTGGCTATTATACCATAAATAACCTACCAAGCGTACTTTACTTTATGAACCTTCAAAATCAATACCTCATCATGCGGCATGACCGCAGCAAACCCAATGAACAAGGTATTATTATCAGTAGTCTGGAGAACGGCGTCTTATCACAATATGGTTTGGCCCAGAGCGATGGAGCTGCCATCGAAGAGAGCGTAACAACATCCGGCCTCTCTAAAAATATTATTATCGTGAGTTCCCCTTTTAGTAGGACGATGGAAACGGCAGAGATACGAAGATTGAATTAAAAAAAAGCCGGAATCCCGCAAAGGGAAACCGGCCTACCGCAAATGCCTTCACTTCACAACTACTACTACTCAGCCTGCACAAGCTCTGACATAAAAATGTCCGGGAGGCGATCCAAAATACCGCAGTGAATAGGGACATCCCCTGCCGCTCCCAAGGGAATCCCCTCAAGAGCTTCAAACGGCTGGTGGACCACCACTGAGAAACCGGCCTCCGCCGACTCATCAAAACAGGCATCATACACCCGCTCGAAGCCGGGGATCACCCCGGGTGGGAACATAACCCTCAATGTGTTGAACCCTGGCATTGGTTCAACCTCAACTAAACGAGGACAATCGAGGGCCACCCTCTCTCCCACCAGAATACAATCTTCAAGCATCAAAACTCTAGCATCTGAATCTTCGCTCTGGCTCTTCGACATCGGGATAAATCCCAGCGCGGGGAAATGTTTGGGGTTTTATGCTGTACGTTGGCCGCGCGCCTTATGTACACCCCATGCGGAAAACCGGAATCAATCAAAGCACGCACGTGCTTCAAGTAAGCCCAATCTTCAGCCTCATGATCCTCCTCTACTTGGGAGGCTTCTGTAGTTTTGTCATCGTAAAAGAACATCTGTCCTGCTGTGATGAGATTCCAAAAAAGGACTTTTGTACAACCCCAATACACACCAAGTATGTATATCTTAATACAAAATAAAATAAAAGCAAGCTTTGTTTTGTTGCGGAATCAAGTTTACATGAGAAGAAA
>DATDAE010000066.1:0-9843 GCA_036525565.1 Candidatus Altimarinota bacterium | reverse complement strand
ATGCGCTTCTGCAAGTTCTTGGAGTCGTTCGATCCAACCTTCTCCGAGATCGGAGAATCGTTTATCATCATTATCCGTGATACCAATGGAGGCAAAGTTACGATGAAGGATCGCCGTCGCTGGACGTTGGACCTGTCCACTGAGATGGTACAGGATATTACTATAAGCGTTAGAAATAGAATCAACCGCCTGTATCGCAATGTTTTTAGCCTCTTTCGCACTTCCCAACGTGGTCGGTTGTGCGAGGCTGGACACGGAAAGCAAATCTCCAGTCGCAGCTTTTGCCCCAGATCCTAGGACGCTTGCCTGCAAGGAATTCCCGGTTGTTTTCGTTTTTGAAGTCTTATAGCCCGAAGCCATCATTCGTAGTTCGGCTGGATTTTGCGGTTCCAGCAACGCCACGGCCCCAGAGGTATTGCCTGAGGCGGTTCCTTTACTCGTATAATTGATAAAAGTATTGGGATTCCAATTGACTTCAGGTGCTTTGTTGAAAAACAAATCTCGTCCTGTCGCATTACCAGACATAGGCCCTACGGCAAACAGTCCGCCTACATTATCTGAAAAGGGCGTCCCCCCTTGCCCATCCATCTGACCGCCCGCCACAGATCCTGGATCCATACCTTCTTTTACATAATCTCCAAGGGCTATCATAGTAGCTTTTCCTCCAGTATTACTTTCTGCTTCTTCATAAAAACGGACAATCGTTTCTTCTTTTGGGAGAATTTCCGGAATTTTATGTGTTGGCTCAGGAGCCGTTTGTTTGAAAGGTGGCGCCTCTCCACCACCTCCACCACCTCCACCTCCTCCACCACCGCCTCCACTCCCTAGGGCGCCAAGAACACTTTGAAGGGCTTGAGCGATAGCTTGTGCGGCTTGTCCACCACCACCTTGAGGTTTTTCTTTTTCCTCTTCATTTTTTTCATCCTCTTCGTCTTCATCGGTATCAGTTTCATCGTCCCCTGAAGTATTTCGTTGATCGTTCAAAAAAGAAGCCACACTGTTACCACCTATCGCAATAGGATAGAGATATTTATCAAATTCCAACGGCTCTGGAGCTAGACTACAACCACCTGGGCCACAGCCACCTCCTCCGCGGAACCCTCCAGGAGAACAACTTGGACAACTTGTTCCTGGACCTCCATAGCCACCATTAGATGGAGCATCTCGTTTTGGGCCGCAGCCACCTGGACCACAGCCACCACCGCCTCCACCTTTATTTTGAAATCCGCCTCTTTCACCTCCACCACCGGCTTGACTGAGAAGGCCTATCATCATTGGCAAAAGCCCCATTATGAGTTGTAAAGCTTGTCCACCGCCTCCACCACCACTGCCTCCACCACTATTTTCTTTCAAAGCTTCATTAGCGAGTAATGCTCCTACTGGAGAATTCAAAAGATTTTGTCCATTGCCGCCTCCTAGTAAACCACCTCCTGAAAGCGCATCAGCGGCCAAAAGATTCGTGATCGGGCCGCCTTGTCCACTAAGTGCAGACGAAAGTAGTCCTGTAGTAGCGAGCTGATTCCCTACCGCTGAAAGTGAATTACCAATATCACCGCCTCCCAAGGCGCTCGCAAGAGCTCCAGCATTTGAAATATTAATCCCGGATCTCAAAAGATCTGCGGACGATGTATTAGCATTAGAATTTGAACTATTATTAGAATTATTAGTGGTATTGTTGGTCGTATTATTGGTGGTGTTATTAATCGTCGTCGTGTTACCGCCCCCATTACCGGTGGTCGTCGTGGCAACCCCATAAAGCTGTGATAAGACATTAGCATAGACTTCAAAATAATTCGCAATACTGCCTTTCACATAGTCCTCAAAATCTTCTTCTATGAAATCTTTAGTCGCCCGAGTAAGCTCAACACCACTGGTTTTGAGGCGAACGATAAAGGTAGGATACCTTGTGATACGATTATCAATAATCTTTTGCGTATCGGCTTGACTGTAATTTACGTATTCCAAGGTTTGACGCACGTCCTCGATCTTAGGATCGGCGGCAAAAGCATTAAGATAATTGTTTTCCATCACCCCACACCGAACACAGTTGGGGCTGTCATAAAATTCAACCACAAAAGTAGACTCTGGTGCTGGCGGTTCTTTATCGGCTGGATCTTCTTCATCGTCGTCACCACCGCCTCCTAGACCTCCCAAAGCCCCCAAGGCTCCCAAAGCCCCAAGGCCTCCATTTCTAAAGATATTACTCAAACCTCCTCCTCCAATACCCCCTCCTCCAGGGATAGAACGAAGACTATAATTAAAATTATCAATCGGAGTAAAGCCTTCCCTGGAAAGACCATAACTATTATTTCCAAGCACTCCCCCCTGGTCATAGGCAAGTCCTACCGCATGGGTATTGTACGAAGTCGCTACATAGTTTGTCTGCCCTGTTCTAAAGAGTGAATCCGCGGCTCCTAGGTTATTTCCCCCTAGGTAATGATACCAAGATTCTCCTGTCACAGGATTTACGGTGCTCCCAGTACTTCCATACTCAGCAATCAGGTTATTGGTAGCGTTCCCTATACTGCCCGGTCCAAATCCGGTATTCCCTCCATAATTACCCGTATAAACATCCCCATTCACAAACTCTCCTAGTTTTGATTGAAACAAGTTTGAAGACGGACCAGCATTTTGACCGGCGTAGTCATTAAAGGGTGTCCACTGGTTAGCTCCATAATTCCCTGCAAGTCCTGGATGTTCATTATAAGCGGCCAAGGTCGCCTCTGTCGCTGCCGCTGGAGAATTAGATCTGGCCGTAGCCTCTCCCTGACAATAAGCACAAGATTTACTTTGTCCGACGCCTTGGTTTGGTATTCCCCCTTGATCGATCGTTTGAGGATAGGCCGTATGGAATTGATCAGATCTCGCCACATCATAATTCGCTTCATAAAGCTTGGTCTCAGCTTTGAGCCAATTTTGGTATTCAGTATTGGCAAACGCATCGGCTTCGGCCTTACTATACCCCCCTACCTCTGCTTGTCTTCTTGCGGTCTCCTGCAGGCGCGCTTTAACATTGGCCATTTCTATTTCCCCAGAGATATCTCCATTCTCATCACCGATATGAAGCTCTTTGGCTTTTTCAGGCGTATGTCCTGAGGGTCTTTTTTCAGAGAAAGCTGGATCATCAGGCCCCTTAGCCGCATCATGGGCATTGGCGAGCGCTTGTTCGAGCTCACTGAGCGTACTAGCGGCTTCTTCTTTTTTATCTTCTTTTTTCTTCAAACATTCTTCTTTTCGTTTTTTTTCTTTTTCTTGATCCTCTTTCACCTTATCTTCTACTTGTTGATCACTCATACCCATAGGACTAAAAGGCGCTTGTTTGCCCACTTGTATCTGCGGAGCCGTCATCCCAGCTTTGATCGGTCCCCACCCCCCCGGAGCATTGGGACCTACTTCGACCGGATTCCAATTGGGCTGTGATGAAAGGCCTTTGTACGCGTTAGTACTCTTAAAAGCATTACAGTTGGTACACGCCCCATCCGTCCGACTAAAGTAATTCACCGGACTGGGTTGGCTCGCGGAACTTTTAGGCGTAGGTGAAGGGGAGGATGAAGGACTACTTGGACTTCCTCCACTGCCACCACCGCCGCTGGGTATATCATTTTGTGGTGGTACTTTATCATCTTTTCCAGGACCACAATTGGGATCACCAGGTTTACACTGCTTAGGCATTTCTGGCCCACCTCCACCAAAAAGATCCTTACTCCAGTCTCCGAATCCTCCATAAGGACTTTTACCACCTAGTATATTTCCAAGACCATTCCCAGCCTGAAGCCCGCCAGGCGCAGCATCACCTCCTGCCGGACCACTATCTCCTGCACTGTCTCCAGCGCTATCTCCGGCTTCATCACCGCCCTCACCTTCTTTATCTTTCTCTTTATTTTCTTCTTCGTCTTCTACATCATCACATTCTTCGTCGACTCCTGGAGCATTTTTGGTGTCAGTGTCACTATCTTTGGATTTTGGTTTTGCGGGTTTTTTATCCCCTCCACCGCCTCCACCGCCACCACCGCCTCCCAGGAGCGATCCCAAAAGTGCCGGGAGCAGTGAAGCCAAAAGTTGACCAGCCCCACCGCCGCCACCTTTTTTGTCTTCTTTTTTCTCTTCATCTGGATTGGTCGGCTCCTCCCCCGCTAGTTGCTCTGCAATTTGTTGCTCTAATTGATCATTGGTCGTGATCGTTCCGTCTGGATCGACGGTATCGGGTACCCCATCTCCATCAAGATCTTGATTGAGGTTATCGAGATCCATCAAGGTCTGTGCCAATGTAGCGTCCCCTCCTGCCGCGATGAGATAGGGAATCAAGGCGTTAAAATCTCGTTCGTTTTGTCCCAAATCAGTAAATGGGTATTGGTTTTGTGGTCGCCAGTTTGCAAAATCTTCAGCCGTGTCTCCATTACGATCACTTGAAAGAAAGAGGAGACTATATTGACCATCAAAAGGCGATTCCCATGGCACTAAAATATCATCTTTTCCATCAAGTGGCTGATCAAAATCTCCTACGCTAAATTTGATGGGAGGAATATCTCGAACTCGACTCTGCCATGAGAGTTCGATCAATTGATTAGCCGGAAGATTTCCCATATTGATCTGTACTTGCCCATAAGTTTCCATCTCTTGCGCACTGAGGGGCGACAGGCATCCTTCACAAGCCAATGAAGATCTCACAAAAGCCAAATCCAAATGTTGTGGAATGACGAGTTCTACATCATTGAGATTATCATTAAATTTCATCCGAATATTGTGGTGGATTAAATCCCCTACTTTAGCCTGTTTAAAGATATAAATCGTTTGACTTGAAAGATCTGGAATAGCGACTTCGTCCGTCCCTTCCGAATCGATGTCCACACGAGTCCCGGTCATTTGTGGGTGATGGATCAGCGTGGTGTAATATTTTTGAGTTTCATCCCCTTCGTATGAAGCCCCCGAAACCAAGGAAGCCAAGATATTTTCAGAATTCCCGAGATTTACGCCTTGCGTATCTACTTCACTAAAATCCGTGACCGAATTCGTCGGAAATTGATAAGTCTCCTTGAGCTCTCCGAGCTCGTCGTGACTGATAAAGACCTCTGACAAATATTTATAAGTCGGTTTCCCAAGATCATCAGACGGCTCATAAACTTCGGTTAAAGCTTCAAATGTCGGTGAAAAATCCATGATCGGAAAACGCTCTCCGTATTGATTATTACCGGTTCCCAATCGGACCGAAAGCATATTACTTTCATCCACTTCCACTATGTCACTTTGATCATTCCCATCGATATTGGCCAAGAGAAAGTCATTGAGCTGATCGCTCGGATTATTCAAAGCCGCCACCGAAGCACTCAAAACACCATTATCATTTTCGACTCGGTTGAGTACTCCATTTTGATTTAACACCAAAAGGTCTTGAGCACTATCACCAAGCGCCTCGATCGTAGCCACTGGATCCTGGAAATCGATCAAAGTGCCTGCTTCTCGGAATTCCCCAGGAACTTCTGAGTCTCCCAAAAGAATTTTGAGCTGATCCCCCACAAGCGGTAATAAATCCGTACTCCCATCACCATTTACGTCCATAGCAATAAGTTTTTGAATATCTCCCAAATCTGATTTCCAGATAAGTTTCCCGAGAGATTTATCCTCCAAGAATCGCTGTGGTGGCGTCAAGGAAAGTGTCGGATCTCCAAGCAAGATAAAGATGTCGCTCACCCCTCTGTGGGTCGAAGCTCCGATGCTATTTCCAGAAGCAAAATGACTCGCGGGTTTGAAGTCCCCTTCCCAAATATTTTGTCTTCTTCCGGCTATATCTTCGACTGAAGATTGGACACTCCCAAGTCTTTGATTCTTCGGGGAGGCTCTGAACTGATCTATGATTTTCACCCCTAATCCTGCCGTGGTACTCACGCCCGTATAAGCCGTTTTGAATCCTACATTGGACAACAATGATTTGAGTTGCAGTTGTGTCCGTGCGACCTCCGGAGCAAAAGTTTCGAGCCCTTTTATCTCTAAAGAGTCGACCCCATATCGTATTTCTGCGATAAGCGTGCCATCTTTAATCACATCCAAGTGCAGAAAATTATTATTTCGAGGACTCAAGCTAATCGATCCATCAATAATCTTAATCCCTCCTCGATCTTCAAATTGTAAAATACTTACATCATCTAAAAGCACCGTACGACTGACTAACCGAACGTCCGCGTCATTGAGCGGATTGACAATCACCTCATCACGATCTCTGACATCTTGCTGAGCGAAGACTCTGACATTTTCTGGGTATTGCAATCGTACATTCGCTAAAAACTCATTATCATTCGCCACTACAAGCTCAAGCGTTCGACCTTCTAAAACAGAAGCTTGCAAGTGATCACTCAAGACACCTTTATCATTTATATAACCATATACCAAATGAGGTTCTGCTGGGGCAATCATCGTTCCAACGGCTTGCGTATTCCCGTCCTTGAGCAAACTAGAAGCCAAGGTATCTCCTTCTGATAAATCTCCTCCAGCAAAACCAAGCGCCAAACTCACCAAAGAATTAGGCGTCAATTTTTGCCAATCTTGAGCGGTATAAGCTCGGACAAGCGGAAGCTCAATAACATCCCCTACAAGGCCGTCACCACTCCCGGCAAGCACATGAAGGGTCCCGGTTCTTCCGGTGGGAGTCATTTGAACCAACGCTTTCCCTTGCGTGATTTGAGCCTCTATCAGATTTTCTTTGACCAAGGCTTGGGTGGCCTTCGTCACCTGCAAACCGACGCTTCCTGCGAAATTCTTGACCGGATTTTTATATCGATCTGTAGCTGATACTTCAAACAAGATAGTCTTATTTTCATCTATATCGACACTCGTTGCGGTAGACTTTATCTCTAATTTTTCCGCAAGAGCCGGTGTGATAGTAAACGGTAAAACCGCATCAGCAAAACCATCCGTCGAAAGTCTCAAATCAAAAGTTCCCGCCACATGGCGAGGTTTTATGACAAATTGGGCTCGGCCCTCAACAATCTCTACATGCGATGGCATGTCCGCAAATTTCAAAGGTGTTGATTTTATTTGAAGTGGAACGGTTCCTTTTAATGGAGCCCCTCCAGCCGTGGCGGTGACTTCTACCATGATAGGATCCATGTTTCCGGCTTGGACACTGCTGAGCGCAATTTCTGCTTTGAGCAGAGGATTCTCCAATGGCTCTAGCGTTGTATTGATACCCGCACTATCTGATAAAAGATCAGAGGAAATTTTTATCGACACTGATTTCTTACTATTTTCCGGACTAAAACTGAGGAATCCAATGCCTCGAACCAGTTCTTGTATACCACCTCTATTGCTATTGCTATCTTTTTCTTTCTCTCTTGGAATCGTCGCATTACTGATATCCCAAGTAAGTTCGTGGGAAATATCCTTAATCGGGTTTCCAAATTTATCAGCTAAATAAGCCACCAACTCAATAGGTCTGTGTGGCAATGGATAATAGGTATTGGTTTCAAACTTCAACTGACTTGGCTCAAGCGGTTCAAGCAACAAATCAGATACCGCCGGAGAAAGGGCTCCTGTTTCATGAAAAGCCACAAACTTAAACTCGCCGGCCTCTGTCCCCAAATCATAACGAATTTCAGCGTTCCCATTCTCTATAGTAGACTTACCAATTTCGACCAATTTTCCCCCTGCTTTTTCAACACTAAATACAATCGTATTACCTTCAAATTTAGTAGAGATCTTGCCCCCTTCATCAAGCGATTGAACACGCAAAGTTATACGGTTTTCATCGGTTACGGTTTGACTGGATGGAAAATCTTTAAAAGACAAATTGTAGCGTGAAACCGTCACAGGTATACGCTCTCTGGCTACCACCTGCCCAGCTTTAGTGGCTGTGACTTTCAAAAGTAATTGTGCTCCAAAATCAGTTTGCTTGGGAACAATCACAAATACCGCGCGACCAGCCGTAACTGGGATCGAGCGAGCTGGTTTAATATCGAAAAAACGATTACCATCAGAGGTCTCAAAGTCCAAAGAGACCAAGGTCTGGAATTCATCACTTTTGATGGTACCCGTATTAAGATCCACTAAATTAACTTCGACCTTAACGCCTTTTTCTTGATCATTATTAACCACTATTTGTGTTGGGTTTACTTCTATCGAAACATTTTGAGCGGGACTAAAAACCGGCAACGCTTCTCCTGTCTCAGGGTCTTCATAAGTAGGCGGGGCGAAAAAAGATTTCACGGAGCATCGCATACTTGAAAGCCATCCTCCTTTACCACCACAACTAAAAGGTTTTGGCATTTTCATCTTTGGCTTCCGCTTTGCCTCAGCCGATGGTTTTTCAAGCACGTCATAAAGACTCGTGGTTTCATAACGATAATCATTTACCGATTGTTTGAAGGCCGCAAGCTCTGGATCAACTTCCGAAGGAAATGGCTCAAAATCCATATTGATGTAACCTTCAGCGGTATCTTCCGCAATAATTTGAACCAGTTCGTATCCGGCAAAATCTTCTGGATACCCAAAATCAGACAAATTATTTTCACTTAAGGCTGACTCAAAGGCCATGAGATTCTTATCATGAATATCAAGTCGTAGCCAAGCAAAAGCTTGATACAAATCATCAAGAGAAATCTCTCTGAGCACTTCATCCAAAAGACCTCGCTGCAAAGATCCACCTTGTACAGCATTGGCTCTATCAACAATAGCATAAAACTGATCCCTCAGAGTGGTTTCAAAAGTATTTTTATCCGTATCTAAATTCTGTAAATCAAAAATATCTAGAAAGTTAATCCGCTGAAAGTCACCCTTTTTATCATAAAAAGTAATCCCTCGAGGATCATCAATAGGTAGATCAGGCGCCATACGAACATTATTTTGGGCAATAAGTGTATCAAGTCTTGGCTCATTATGCACCATAAGGCTGCTAAAAGTATGAACGCTATCGGCATCCCCAACAGTGGCAGGATCTACGATAATCCCTTCACACCCCAAAGCCCCCAAAGGCCCCGAGGCTTTTCGAGCTCGCGAAGCATCAAAAAGACGTCTTTCCGCCCCCTTGTGTTCAAAAATATATTGGAGTTCGGGTTCTGGCAAAAGTTCACCCGCTCCATCAAGCGTTTTATAAACGAGATCGTTTTCATAGGTTTTCTTGAAGTCAGTCTCAAATCGTTCAAGCGCCGGAGCATCCGAATTATCACCCCATTCATAAAAAATATTGGAGTACCCCGCAAAATCTAAATCACCATAAGGTCTAAGTTCCCAAGCCGAACCACCATTACATCGTTCATACTGCCATCCTCCAGATTCGGTGTACTCGACATTGAGATCACAACAACCTTCATAACGATCCAAATATTCTATTAATGGTGGATCTTCTTTAGTCGAACAAAGATACCCTGCATCAACGCCAACCCACACATGACTGGCCAAAACTTGTTGTCCATAAGGATTCTCAGGAGTTGCCGGCGTTCCTCTATAAAGCGAACAATCCTCGACGGTCATATCTTCACGAGCCACCCCATTCCAATAGAGCGGTTTTTCATACGCTCGATCCTGATTACCATCTCGCACCGTATAATCATCTTTTGTAAGGACTGAAACATCGGCCGCTATGCCTTCTTTACGAAGTGCAAAAAGGGTTTTTGATTCTAGTATGTCATTAAATTCTTTGAGTCGCATCAAAGAAAGCTCATCTCTTTGCGTGATCATGGACATCGTCGTATCGATCTGAAAAGGGCTCCATCGCCCAGCTGAAAGCACTTCTCCATAGATTTCTTCTAGCCAACTTTCATAGAGCTGCCCATAACGTTTTGTTTTGGCCTCTATCAGATTTTTAGACATGATATCTGGCATGTGCTTAAAGATATCAATCTTTTCTGGAGCTAA
>DATDAE010000065.1:0-19071 GCA_036525565.1 Candidatus Altimarinota bacterium | reverse complement strand
GAAGGACAAGAAGAGTCTCTCGGCACGGCTTTGGATTTGGCTTATGAGCGGATACCACCACAAAATGAACAAGAAAACTTGATCCGAGATATTCAGAAAATCTCTAAAGATACGGGCTTTGCTTTCCAGGGGCTTGGATTTGCTCAAAGTTTTAATGCGGATATGAATGTGCCTCAATTGGTGGTCAATTTTAATGTAAGAGGGGCCTATGCGCAGCTTTTTGCTTTCTTGCGATCGGTCGAGCAGAATCCCAGGCTTTTGGGGATGAATAATATCCGATTGACCATGAGTGAGGACAGAGATCTGGGGAGGCAGGTTTCTACGGATTTAGCGGTTTACGCTCTTTATCAAGAATAATTTCTTATGGCTGGTAGTACTTTTGAGGAAATATCGAAACCCAAGAGAGATGTCATTTATGGTGTCACTGATCGCAGGGGTGCACATTGGCTGGTGCGTATGAATGATTTTTTTATCGATCAAACCAAGATTACTCAAAAAGAAAAAAACCTTTTGTTTCATTCGCTTGAATTATTGGTGGGGTCGGGCGTTCGCTTTACCCGGGCTATTTCCATGATCTCCAAACGGGTGAAAAATATCAGACTCGCCCGAGTGCTCAATACCATCAACTACGATATGGAGAAAAATGGGATGAGTTTTTCGGCGGCGATGGATAAATATCCTGATATTTTTTCTCGAACCGAGAGTCGTATGATCAAGGCGGGAGAGCTTACCGGGAAAATTGAAGAGACGCTCGAATCAGTTTCAGAACAGATTCAGAAAAACATCATGCTCGATATGCAGATCCGAAAAGCCCTGATGTATCCTATCAGCGTGGTGGTGGCACTCATCATTGCGATCATCGTAGTGATGCTGGTGATTATGCCAAAATTCACCGAGTTTTTTGGGGAGTTTGACGCCGCTTTGCCTTTGCCAACCCAGATTTTGGTCAATCTTTCATACGCTACGATTCACTACTGGTGGCTTATGATTATAATTGGGTTTGGGGTGGTGAGTATTTTCAAAAATTGGCGAAAAAGCGATGAAGGGAAACGTGTCTGGGACCGACTTTTGCTCAACCTCCCGAATCTCAAAACCTTGGTAGGGAACATTCAGACGTTTCGGATTACGACCCAGTTCTCAGTGCTTTTAGAATCAGGGATTCCAGTGGCCAAAGCCCTCAAAACCTTGGCTGAGATTATCCCCAATAGTGTGATATCAGATGCGATTTATCGTATTGAACGTAAAGTAACCGAAGGTGTGAAAATGAGCCAAGCTTTTCTCGACGAAGAACTCCTCGACCCCGTGCTTGGGGAAGTCGTGGAAGTAGGAGAACAGACGGGTCGGATTTCGGTGGGCCTTAAGAAAATGTCCTACCAGTATCAACTCGAAGTAGAATCACAACTCAGAACGCTTACCGCACTCATTGAGCCATTTACCATTGTGCTGGTGGCGCTTTGTGTAGGGTTTATTGCTTTTGCGATCTTACTCCCGATCTTCAAAATCCAAGAGCTGATCACAACATTTTAAATTCTTTTGGGAGTGGTGCGACTACTTCTATCATTTTTTCTGGATTTTGGGGATCTGGAAATTTGAGCGTCTGGGCGTGGAGCATCAGCCGTGGGTAAGAGTTTTCTCCATACACCCCGTCGCCCACGATAGGAAACCCGATCGAATTTAAGTGGACTCGTATTTGGTGCGTTCTGCCGGTGTGTATTTGGACACGGAGAACGGAAAACACTTTGTTTTCTGGGGTTTCATATTCTGTGCCTGATATTTGATCCCAGCTTCCTAAATTCTCAAAACTCGTCTGAGCCTCTTTGGCCTTGTGGGAGCGTGAAACGCTCATTTTCATCCTATCATAAGCATCTCTGGTAATTGCGCCTTCGATATATCCTTTTTTGGGAGGATTGCCTACGACGACCGCATAGTAGGTTTTTTCGGTTTGCGTCCAATGTTCTTGGAGAAAAGCATGCGTGGGATTGTCTTTGGCCACCAGGAGTACCCCCGAAGTGGGCTTATCCAATCGGTGAACCATGCCGAGTCGTGGTATCACCACACCATCAACCTCTTCGAAAGAGCTTGAAAGATTGTCTTTGCCATAATGATGCAAGAGTGCGTTGACGATAGTGTGATTGTTTTTTTCACTCGCAGAAGGATGCACCGAAACCCCGATAGGTTTATTGATGGCTACCCAATGATCAGTTTCTTGTAAGATTTCGAGTGGATGATCCCAAGGTTCGAGGAGGAGTTTGGCATCAAAACTTTCTTGAACCTCTAATTCCCAGGCTTCGCCTTGTTTGGCTTTGGTTTTGTAATTTTTCTCAACAAGTCCGGATTCTCCAAGAGTCCGGACTTTGAAAATGCCATACTTTTGCAAAAATGATCGAGAGAGTCCTTCGAAATGCGATGAAAAAACTTTATCGAGACGTTCTCCGCTTTGAGATTCAGATATGGTCAGTTTATAGGTTTGGCTCATGCCTTCTTTATAACATGAACCTTATGTTTTTGGTAGTAAGTCAGTCCGAAAAGTCCAAAGCTCAACGTGTTGGCCACAAAGTTTCCAATCGCTAGGCCCATTATGGATGATACTCCGGAGAAGGTCACTAAACTCAGATAAGCCGCCAGAGCCGTGGCTATGGTGAGGGAGAGATAGTTTATGATGAGAGGGGTTCGGGTGTCATTACGGGCGAGGAAACTCCGAGAAAAAAGAGGAATCAGACACGCAAAAGGGAGTGAAGCTACCGTAAATTGAAATACCATTTGGGTCATCCAAAGTCGTTCCCCCTCAAGTTTAAACAAAAAGGTTAAAGCCCAAGGGGTGAGCAAGATAGCGATCAGGCTTGCGGGGATCGTGATAAAGAGAATCATCTTGATGCCCTTGAGCATGATGGGCCATTGGGCTTGAATGTCCTTGGCTTTTGAAAGACGAGGAAAGAGCGCATTGGAAACCGAATACCCCACCACCGAAAGGAGAAAGTGTCCCAAGGCGGTGCCGATCGAAAAAGAAGCAATGGATCCTTGGATCAGTCGAGAGGCGATGATCACATCAATCGTTTGATTGATTTGGAACGCCGATCCGGCTAAGACTCTTCTGGTAAAATCCCCGCCAAATCCTTTCCAAGATTTTTTTGGTTTTCGCCATTTAAATAATAGTTTTACCTTGTTTTGCAATAGTATGGTGTGAGATATAAGCAGGCTCAAAAGCGCTCCAAAGATAGCGCCATAAGCCATAGCATTGGGGCCGAGGGTTTTCCCAAAGAAAAAGAGTCCTAAGACTACCCCTCCCATGTAGAGAAGGGGCGCGAGCGCTACTGGCCAGAATTTTTCTTGCCATTGGAGATAAGCCGAAAAAAGAGCATTAATCGACAAAAGGAAACTGGCTCCAAAAAGCCATCTGGAAAGGGTGATAACGATGGTTTGTGCTTCAAAATCGAGGCCTCCAAAGAGCCAGGGCACGAGGGTGGGCAAGGCCAAGATCCCCAGGATGCAGGCGATACCAAAAATGATCACGATGCCCCAGAGAAAACTGGCAATGTAATCAGAGCGTTCTTTTTCGGGAGTTTGTTCAATCCGCGGGATAAAGATCACCGAGATCGTGGAAGCAATGAATAGAAAAAATAAGAAATCAGGGATTCGAAAACTCGCATAAATAGCATCAACCGTGGAGAGATCGGGGAAGGTTTGGAGCACTAAACGATCTCGGATAAAACTCAAGACTTTCGAAAGTAGGGCTGAGGCCGCGAGAAGTGTCGCGCCGTGGGTAAATAATCGCTTGAGTACTATCATCGTCAGCCTAGCTTGGAGAAATTTCTTTTAAAGGCAAGTTTTTGGTGTAAATAGTTGCAAAATAGAATATTAAAAATAAAGTGCAACAAATGGCAAAATCTTTGCGAATCATGAATTTTGATGAGAACCCTTTAGACTCCGATTTAGATCCGGATTTGTTGGTTGATAGGTATTTACAGACCTCAGGTATTGGGAATCTGGGAAGCTGGAAGTTGCATCCTTATTTCTCTGACTTACGGAGTCGTTTGGGAGCGGATTCTTTTGAGTGGAAATTGATGAATCGTATGGCTCATGAGGAACATTATCATCCGGTTATCGAAGGTATTGTTTTGAACTTTATAAAAAACCCACATGCCCCCTCCGGCTCCTGGGGTGATCTTGGATAACTATGAGGTGGATGTCAGATTTGAATATGTGAGGGGGCGAGGACAACTTCATGGGAAACCTTTGTTTTATACTATAAGGCTCCGAGCGCCGGGTATGCGTGATATTCAGACGTGGTTGAAAGTTTTTCCTAATGCTGGGTGTGAGGAATCCTTGCACCTTTGTCAATATCCACGCGAAGCCGGGGCCATGGAACGCGTTGGTCACCGGCAGCGAATCATGGAAGCTACGCAAAAAAGAGTCTTATCTTTACTGGATACAGATGAAAATCCTCATGGGTCGGTTGTGGCGATGGAATATTTTGAAGGAGGAACTTTGCATGATCGTATGCAGGAAATAAAAAATTGGCCACTGCGGAGAAAATTAAATTTGTTAATGGAATTAGCTCAATCCTTAGTGCTTGTGGTTGATGCCGATATCGTTCATCAAGATCTAAAACCTAGTAATGTGATGCTAGGACCAGACGATCATCCCATCATTTTTGATTTTGGTTTATCTAAAATTCCAGAGCTAGATTATATGGAAAAAGCTGGAACACCCCCTTATATGGCTCCGGAAGTAGCTAGAGGTGAGATCCACGAGCGTAGTGATATGATGTCTTTTGGGATTATGGCTTGGGAAATTCTCAAAGGAGAGGCTTTCTACACGGCGATTGATCCTCTCCCGACTAGCACTCGAGCGTTCCTTATGCTTTTGGGAGAACAGACAGCCGAGACGATAGATGGTATTGCTCAATCGGCTAATTTTAGTGATTTTGGGGATTTAGAAGGTCCCATAGGAGCGATGCTGAAAAATCTTACAAGGTTCGATCCAAATCAGAGATGGGATATTGATACCCTCATGAGGCATCTAGCCCCTCTCACCATGGGGGAATCTCATGGATTGGAGTGGCTGACAGATTTTAATTTTACCAGAGAGGCCGTTGATATGCTCCTAGAACTTGATCATCCAGAACTAGTCAAACCAAGCCGAAGAACCCCTCGCGCCATGGATCGCGACCTCGGCATTGATGCCTAAAATCGAACATCAGCCCGATAATCAGTGTCATGGAGCGGTTGCCATCCGCCAGTGTTTTGATCCAGGTACTCGATATTGGCCGGGGTGGGGGTAGAGATCGTTTTGAGAAATTTAGTTTTTTCATCGCGTCCTGGAGTGCCCAGGAGTTGGAAAAAATAAGGTCGCCACTTGGCATTACCCTTTTTGAGCTTCGTCAGATAGCTGATTTCAGTCTGCATAGATTCTCTAGGACTTATGAAAAGTGGCACTTCCCAGATCTGAAATCCAGGCATTTTTTCATCTTGAGCGGTTTTAATCGGACCGGAAACCGTAGCATTACTGAGGAGTTTGGCCTCCAAAGGGACCCAAAGTCTCAGGATCGTGCGGTTTTGTCCATAGCCGAGTTTCCAAGGGATATCTCCGGCGAACAGGGCTTGGATATTGGGTGGTAATTTCTCAAGGCCGAGAATAGATTCGATTTGCCCATTCCGTAGAGCATGCGTTCGTTTGATTTTGATGGTGTTTCGGATGAATCCTTGAGGATCAATCTCGCTGTTATGCTCGAAGTTGGTCCAGACAAATTTTTCTGATTTGTTGGCGCCAATGGAGACAAAATCAAAATGAAGGAAATCATCCACTTGCTCACTCGGTTCGAGCGGGCCTCCGATTTTGGCTTGGCGTATAAGTTTTTGGAGTGATGCATTTCGACTGTAAATCATGAGATCTTTATTGGTGACCCATTTTTTGAGCTTCGCCTCAAAAGCTTCGGAATCTTTCAAAGCCATTACTTCTTTGATCAACCTAGTGGCAAAGTAATCGATCGGGGCCTTGGTCGAAAATCTTCCGGCAATTTTGGACTCCACCAGGAATTGCAATACTATGTCAAAATTCTCAGTATTAGCTTCTATATACCATGGTTCTAGATTTATGCTGCCGGTCATGGCTAAAATATCTCGAATGATATTGAGGTTGATGGCGATGATGGTATCGGGGGACTTTTTGCCAGCCCCTTCTAGTAATGATTGATACACTTGGGCCGAGGTTGGAAAATCCGGCCAAAAATTAGAATCTCGGAAAGAGATGTTTTTGGAGAGATCATGAAAAAATTCAGGCGCTGGGATTTGGACAATCTCTGGAATATCTCGATCGATGGCGTACACATCAGAGAAATCCCAAGCGAGGCCCTCATCGGTAAAATCGAAATGCACCAAACTCCCACTAAATCCTCCGGTAGAACGAGGTTCGTGTTGATTTTGAAGGAGAAGCATGATCGAGCTCTTTTCTTTAAAGGCTTCGTCAATCGCTTTGTGGATCGTATCAATATCTCGACTCAGGCTGACGACCTTTTGAAGTTTTTCTTTTTCTTTCCTAAAAGTCTCCCGGTAGCTCTCAGGAATATAATTTTCAGGCAGCTTTTGAGTGGTCCTAAAGAGTTGCTCCACGGAAGCTTGTAAGTTATCGAGATAAACATGAGCACCTTCGATAGATTCAGTAGGGATTAAATTCTTCTCGGTGTTTATATTTATTTCAGGCTTTTCTTCGTATTTTTGCAATACATTTGCAACATCATAAAAGGTTTCTCCTACCAGCGAAAAAGGATAGAAACGAGGCAGTGCGGTTTGCGCTTTTTCAGAAAGAATTCCCCAAGATTCTGATTTGAGCGGGGTGCTTTGAGCCTCCACCATGAGCTCTTTTATGGAGGCTTTCCAGTGTGGTTTTTGGTACTGGAAATACCCCCAAGTAACGGCACCACAAATGATCAAAAATCCGATAAGTATTGAGAGGGGTTTCATGCGCCGTACAACATACAGTATTCAATATTCAATATTCAAGTTATTCTTTCTCTCAAGGCTAAGATAGGTCATCCCAATTAGTCAATATACTTCTGATGCGTTTTTTTGAGATCGGCGTTGGCATAATGTGTATAGATCTGAGTCGTGGAGATGGAGCTGTGCCCAAGCATTTCTTGGACGGAACGAATATCAGCGCCGTTTCGCAGGAGCGTGGTAGCAAAGGTATGGCGCAGCATATGAGGCGTGACGGGGCGTGTGATCCCGGCGTGACGGCCCCTGTCTCTTACCATCACTTCGATCGCCGTTCTAGTCAATCTGCGTGATTCACCCTTGGTTTCAAATTCATCTGGGCGCGTCTTGGCATTGATAAAAAGAGGTGGAAAGGTGTCATCCCGCAAGGCGAGATATTGCTCGAGATAGTTGACGGCACGATCGGTGAGAAAGATGGCTCGTACTTTTTTGCCTTTCCCGATGATTGAAAATTCTTTAGTCCGGAGGTTGAGATTTTCCTGGTTGAGCGCGCAGAGTTCAGAGATCCTCAAGCCGGTAGAAAAGAGCATTTCGATGATCGCCCGATCCCTGGCTTGTATCAGGGGGTTTTTACCAAGATTGCAATTTCGCAGATCATCGAGTTCCTCATCCCGGAGCCCTGAGACGTCGCTGGGTTCGATTTTGACGAGTTCGATCTTATCGGGATGGAGGATGGGATCATCGAGATTGCGCTTGAGACAAAACCTCAAAAAACTTCGCACGGGCGTGAGATAAATATTCTTCGTCCTTCTGGCGATGCCTTCCCCATCTCTGGTTTTGATCGAAAAAACGCGATCATTGAGATCATCAATAGCATCGAGCGTGATATCTCTCACATGGGCCTTTTCTCCGGTGATTTCCATCAAAAGCCCCAAACTTTTTTCATAATTTCGGATGGTATACTTCGAAGCATTCCGGATATTTTGGAGATATCTGAGGTATTTCTCAATAGCATCGGAGAGTAACATACTATCATTATAGCTCCACAACCTTACAACTCAATAACTTGACCACTATTTATCCTTGATACCGAGACTTAGGAGAAAAATCGTAGTACAGGCCATAAAATTCAAAGTGAAGATAATATTGATCACGGTCTCCGAATTCATGGGCGATTCATAAACGAGATAGCTTCTGCAACCGCCTCATTTGATCCCACAAAAATAGGACTACATTGATGATATTCGTTGACGATCGTATCCAAAACCTCTTGGCCTTCTTGATTTTTGCTTAAGCCCCCACATTCACGGGCGATAAAAGAAAAGGGGCTACATTCAAACAGGAGTCGAAGTTTTCCATTGGGATGATCCTTGTCTCGGGGGTAGCTAAAAATCCCTTCACCTTTATTAAAAATATGGTTTATATCCGGCACCATGCCTCCTGAATAGCGTAATTTCTTGCCTCCCATTATCCAGTGATCTAGCAGCGCTTTATAATTTGGGTTTTCGGTACAACATCTCAGATTACCAGGTGCAAAATGTTTATAAGAGGATTTTATCCTTACGTTTTCATCGCTCAGGATAAACTCTCCTACATCATTGAGCTCAAATTCATGCGCGCCCAAACCCTTGACCGCAATCATAAAAGTTACCCTCGGACCATAGACAAAATAGCAACTGGCGATGAGATTTTCTCCAGCTTTTTGGCCCAAGACGTCAGGACGGTCCCAAATCCCAAAGATCGACCCAATCGCAAAATTGACATCAATCAAAGAGCTTCCATCCAACGGATCATAGGCAACGAGATAGTTTCCTCGAGGGGCCTGAACTTCCATCGGTTTTTCTTGTTCTTCGCTCACGATGCGGGATACGAGTTCTGATTTTTCGAGTTCTTGAGCGATAATTCGATCTGACATTACATCAAGTGCGGCTTGTTCCTCACCAAAGACATTTCGAGTTCCTTCTTTCCCAGTGTTGGTGGCTCGGATGGAAAAGTTGATGTATTTACCAGCCCTTGCAATATGATACAGCAGGCTTCTAAGATCATTGGGGACACCGATTTCTCTCAAGAAGTGATTAAAGGATTTCATGCATTTTTTATTAAATCTGGGATCAATATACAACATACAGAGGACAATATCCAACCCTGAAAAATGAAATTTAGCTGAAGCTCTTTTCTGAAATCTTCATGAAAGACGCGGGTTGTCTTTTGCTGCAAAAATGGGCAAGAGTGGGGGGATGCGAAATTTTCGAAAGGCCAAAGATCAATTATCAAATATCAAACGTCATGGGTTTTATCTTTGTTTTTTCATATTGGCTGTTTTTTATTGGTCTCATGCAGCGTCATCACAAGTCCAGATCACCGAAATAGCCCCACACAAAGTGAATGAGGAAGCCGAATGGTTTGAGTTTCGTGTTTGGGGAGATGAGATTGATTTATCTTCTTGGGAGATGCGGGATACGAATGGGAAAGCCAAAAAGTTTATCGATTATACAGGTCAATTGCTTTGGGGAGCGGGCGTGGAAGTAGTGGATTTGGAGAAACTTCAATTTACCCTTACCAAGTCCCCGGCTTATTTTGCCTGGACATCATCTCCCTTGAGTTTGCCAAATGCCGGAGGGCTTATCGAGCTCTGGGACGGAGAAGTATTGTTAGCCCAAGCTTCCTATCCAAAGCTAAAATCAGGCACGTATCAATCCGCGCCGTACGCAGAAGTCTGGACCTATGATACCGAATATGGGCAATTTTATCCTCGGCTTCATAGGACGTTTTCCGGGAGCAGAGACTCCAACTCTAAACTTCGAAAAAACCAGCCGAGTCCCCCTTTTCCTCAAGGATCGAGTTTTCTGATTTCTGAGGTAGGGATGAAGCGGGAGGATGATTTTGTGGAGCTTTTCGTTCAGAGACTATCTTTAGAACAATCGTCTTTAGAATACCTGATCGTCAAGCACAATGGTTCTCCGATCTACCAAGGAAGCGCTCGTGATACGATAAAAGCGGGTGATTATCTGGTGATTTATCCTGAAAAAGGTTTATCAGGCGCTTCAGGTACCATCGAGGTTATTCTCTGGGCCGGCACTTCCTGGGAAAAGCAAATCGAGGGGCTTTGCTATAAAAAAGGCGACTTGAGTCAGGGAGAACAAAAGCGGGTGGATACTTTTATCATGGAGGATCTGTGGAAAGAAGATTGCTATGATATTTCTAATTTTTCAGACCAAGTTTCGTTGGCTCGCAACATCGATCATCAAGATACCAATCGGGCTATTGATTTTTTCGCGCATGTACATGGTTCTCCTGGGGGCGTGAATATAAACCAAAATCATCCACCCAAGGCGGTTATTACCCTCCAAAATACTGATAAATATATCAGAAAAGTTCCTTTTTCAGTCAATCTTACCGGCACGGATTCGGTCGATCCTGACGGCGAGAAAGATATCGTGTATTATGACTGGATGGTCAATGATGTTTGGTTTTCGGATGCCGACAATCCCACCTATTTTCGTATCGAAAAACCAGGGCGATATGTGTTTCGTCTCCAAGTAGAGGATTTGTCTGGGGACAAAGACACGGCGATCTTGGTGATTGAGGCGGTGGAGAAGTTGGACCATATTCAACCTGCAATGCTCAATATTCACGAGCAGGAGGTTGATAATACGGAACCAAAAGTTTTAAAGGGATTTCAAGAGGATCCCTTCTTTGGGGATTTTGTAAAAGCTTACGCCTTGCATGCGGAGCTTGAGCCCTTTGAGAGCGTGACTAAACAAGATCCTGGACAAGCCAGCGTGACACCAATGGATTACTTTCAAGTCAAAACCGCTCGTGATAGATTGGCGTACTGGGGCAGACTTAAAAAGGTAGAAAGCAACTTGGGACAGATTTTTTTAGAAGGTTCTTAGTTGGCTTCAAATATCCGTATAGAGCCGCCTCTCATGAGTCGATCAAAGTTCTGCACATTCCTTAGGAGTGATTCATACATCTCTAGATAAGCCTTGGAAAGCGCTACATTCTGCTCCGCTGCGGCCACATTTTGCATGGCGTTTTCGGCCGTGAAGCCTTGATAATTCTCTACGCCATCATACATTATTTTGCGTCTATCATTGGCGGCGATCTGGTTTTGGTCTCGGGTAGCACTCCACAGTCTTATTTGTTCGGTGAGCTGGGCTTGGATTTTTTTGCTATCGGAGAGGAGTAGCTCTCCAAGTTGGATTCGGTCCGCGATTTTTTGAGCCCGATCTGAGGCCGAGGCATTGGTGGAAACTTCTTGAGTTTCTACGAGTGAAAATTGTTTGGCGGCTCTCAGCCACTCAACCGTCTGTCCGACCAAACTTTGAGAATCTCTTTCGTACATCAGCTCTCCCAAAGATTCTGCGACTCTAATGAGTCGTTCGATCCGCGCCAAATGGATATGCACACCCTCGCCATCAGCAACGCCACCATTGGTGTCTGATCTTCCGTTTACCTTAGTTTGGCTCGTTTGCGTATTTTGTTTGGCATCAGAAAAGAGATCTCCCACTTTGTCTTTGGCATTTTGCAACAGCTCAGAACCTTGATTTTGACCATTGAGCCCTCCGCCAAAAAGACCCTGATTTCCCGTACTTGGGATGACGACTTGTTTTCCGGTGATGGGATCATAATAACTACTCGAACTTGTGGTTGTGCTTGTTCCTTTTATGGTGGGCAGGTTTCTGCGATGGAAATGATCTCTTAGATCGATAGCTAGCGGCTCTTTGCCTGATGAAGTAATCCAAAGGTTTTGTCGAGGGGCCATATCCCCCATTTGTGTGGTTTCACGATAAGGATCAGCCCCATTTTTGGTCGATGTATTTTGTGTTTTTACGGGCTGATTTACCTTATCCACATTACCCTTTGCTTGATTTGTGCTGGCTTGTGTTGAGGTTTTTCCAGCAGCGGTTTCTGGATCTATGGCTATGGGGTCGGTAGGAGCCTCTTTGTTTCCAAATGATTTTACCCAGCCGGTGAACCGTCCCCACATCCCGACTTTTTCGGTTTTGGCTTCCGTTTGTGGCGTTTCAAGGGTGATCTTCATTTGTCCAGAATCCTTGGGGAGGGGGTCCTCTGCTGTTTTTTCTTTTTTCCCTGAAAACCATCCCCACCAGCTACGCTTAGTTGCTTCGGGATCTTCGTCTGAATCTGGAGTGGTGGTTTCGACGTTTATGTTTTTAGGTAGGGTAACCGTTATGACTTCTTCGTTGTCACCGGCAAAACCAGGTAAAGAAACCGATTGAACGCCCCAAATCATCCAAATAATACCCAGTAGTACCAGTAAAATAATGAGGCTCTTGAGCACGCCCCACAGAATTCTTTGGAATACCCAGAAAAACCCTTCAGCAGGGTCTTCATCAGTCTCATCAGAAATTTCTAACAAGCTCGTATCAAGTTCTCGCACAGGCACAGTTGATTCTTCTTTCACAGAAGCCGCTGCAAAAGGATTTTCTACTACGGGTTCTTTTCCATTCGCATCATTCATAATAACATTTATGAGTCTAAATCCTCAGCCATAGCTAAGTTTCTAGACTATTTATTAATAGCGTTGGGGAGCTCTTTTGTATCGGACTTAAGAAGCGGTGGCAACCTGTTGTGGGGCTGGCGTTTCGCTTTCTGCGTCCTGGGCTTTTGCCGCGGCATCCTTATCTTTAGCCGCTTTCTTTTTACCAAGGTCATTCAGTTTGACCCCGGCGAAAGCTACCATGATCATCACCAAACCAATAATAGCGATTACCGCTCTGGTTAGATAGTGATCGAAGACAGAAAGCACGACGAGAAGTCCTCCTACGAAAACGGTAATTTGTTCTGCTGGTAAAAGACGAACGAATTGCTGTTTCCCTTTGCTGAAAAATCCTTTAAATTTTTCACCAAATCCCTTTTTCGCTGCTTTGCCTTGTTCCTCGGCTTTTTCTTTGACCGTCTCTACGACCTCTTCTTTAGTAGTAGGGATCATCTCTGCCGCGGGAGCCGTCACAGCTGCTTGTGGGGCGGCTGCTGGAGGGGCTTGGGGAGCTTGTGTGGTTGGTTGAATATTATCTTCCATGAATAATAATTAAGTAAGAAAGATAGATCATTATAACATAAAACCTTTTCTTTCTCCAGTCTTTTTTTGTCCTTTTGACTTTTGGGGGATTCTTTTTATAATCTTTTTGGAAAGATTTCTGCTGTTTTTACACAAACTTAGAATACAGAACCATGAATTTATTATATAGTCTCTTGTGCCGATGCTTATCCAGCGTTACTCAAACGTGGTATGTTTTGGGAGCCTACATGGTAGAGATTCTTTCTCCCCTTTTTATGATTAACCAAATTATTGATGGAACCAATTACCATTATCATTGGACTGGTGGCGCTTGTTGTGGGAGGTGGAGCCTCTTACGCAGTAGCCCGGCCCAAATCAAAAGCGATTGAAGCTAAAACGCAAGAAGAGACTCAGCGTGCCCTTGAAGCCGCTAAGAAAGAAGCGCAGTCGATTGTATCTGAGAGTCGAAGTCAGGCTGAAAACCTCCGACAATCCGCTAAGCGAGAAGAAGAACAACTTCGAGCTCGTTTATTGAAACTCGAAGAGCAAGCCGATGAGCGTATTGCTAAAAAAGAAGAGCAACTAGAGCTCAAACGAGAAAAACTCGAAGAATCTCGTGAAAAATATGAGCAATCTTCAAGAGCGCTTGAAGAACAGCGTAAACAACTGGAAGTCAGACTTTCAGAACAAAATGAGGCGCTCGAAAAAGTGGCTAAGTTATCGCAAAAAGAAGCGAAAGAAAAGCTTCTCACCCAAATCGAAGAACAGTGTTCAGATCAAATGGCTGAAGCTATGCGTCGAAAGATGGAAGAGATTCGGAGAGGGGCGGATGAAGAAGCTTCAAATGTGATTGTAGAGTCTATCCAGCGGTACGCTTCATCTGTGACAGGAGAGTCCACCGTTTCGGTGGTCAAAATCGAATCGGATGACATCAAAGGGAAGATTATCGGACGAGAAGGTCGTAACATCAATGCCTTTGAAACGATCACAGGCACCGATCTCATTATTGATGATACCCCTGGTACGATTACTATTTCTTGTTTTGATCTCTATCGTCGATATGTGGCCAAACTAGCCCTTGAGGAACTGATCAAAGATGGTCGTATTCATCCTTCGAAAATCGAAGAAGTGGTGGATAAGGCTCAAGCTTCGGCTGACAAAATGCTCCTTGAGCTAGGACGTCGAGCCTCGCAAGAACTAGGTATCACCGGATTCCCAGATCAAATTTTGAAACTGGTGGGACGACTTCGATTTAGAACGTCTTATGGTCAGAATGTTTTACAGCATTCTATGGAAGTGGCCTTCCTCGCGGAAGCCATTGCTACGGCTTTGCCGGGTGCTGATCCGGAAATTTGTAAAAAAGCCGGGTTGGTTCATGATATCGGGAAAGCCGTTTCTCATGAAGTAGAAGGTGGCCATGCGGTGATCGGAAAAGATATATTGGAAAAATTTGGAGTGAGTACTCCCATCATTACTGCCATGAAGTCGCATCATGAGGATTTCCCTTATGAGTCGATCGAAGCCAGGGTTTTGCAAGCGGCAGATGCCATCTCGGCTTCACGCCCGGGCGCTCGTCGAGAAACGCTCGAGAAATACATCAAACGACTCAAAGAGCTCGAAGCCATTGCTCTCTCTTTCGAAGGCGTTGATAAAGTATTTGCGATCCAAGCGGGACGAGAAGTTCGGGTGTTTGTAAATGCAGACGTGATGAATGATCTTGCTTCTGAAAAACTTTCGTTTGAGATTGCGCGTAAGATCGAATCCAATTGTCAGTATCCTGGAGAAGTCCGAGTGGCGATCATTCGTGAAACACGATTTGAAAATATTGCTAAGTAGACCATAACGCGCTGAGCTTGCGAAGCGGGATATGGTCTATCCCGGACTCTGAAGCGTCTGTGAAAAGTATGATCCGGGATCCAGAGATCTAATCTAAAAAAACTACCAAAAGAGAGCTCCAGTGATGGGGCTCTTTTAGTAATCTCAATCTTTCCAAATAAGTTCTACTTCATCACCTACCTTGATCGATTCCCCAAATCCTTTGGTTTGGATCCCATTCATACCAAACACATATCCGGATTCATCACTTTTAGGGATCGTTTGCGCTCGTCCCGGCATTTCCATGAGCTTTGCGAATAGTCGTCTTTTTTCAGAGTCCTTAGAACCATCAGAAGGGGTGTTGTTGATCATGACGCATCTTGTGCAAGGTTTTACTAACTCAATCACGACGCCATTTATAGCTATAGCCCTTAGCCTTTCTTCGAAAAAAGGATCATAGTTTCCTTCAAGTACAATATTGGGTCTGAATCGAGCCATTTCCACAGGGGTCTCAAACTGACAATGCTCGTTTACCGCTTGGAGTGAAGCCGTACTGGTTACCAAAAAGGGAAATCCATCTGAAAAATTAACTTCAGGCGTTTGGTCTTTGCCAACAAAGCGGAGGTCAACGAGTCTGGATAGTTCCCCCTGAGCTCGGTGGAACAATCTCATTTCATGAGTTTGTGTGCCTCTTTTTGAATGGATAAATTGGTTTATCCATTCGGCTGCAGGATCACCAAGATCTAGGCCCGGGACGATCTTTCCATGGACCTCTATCTGGTCTATTTGCAGGGTCGCGACATCATGAGGGTCTAGTGGTATAAAGAGGTCATCGTGGCCATCCACCGAAAGCACCAGCTGATGACCGACAATACTGGTTTTAATTAAGGCAAGTTCTGCATGTTTTCTTTGGGAGACTAAAAGATGATTGGCCGTAGTTTTTTGGGATCTCCCGTATTCGGCAGCCATAACGATGCGATCGTGCTCAAAACCAAAGGCATTGGTTTCAAATTGGTTGCCTTCAAAGGGCTTTCCTGACTTGAAAGGATAAGTAAAAACCCCTTCTATATCCGCTTTTTCTGTCATAGCAGGTTAGGTTATTATAATAACTTATTATTGTTTATTGTTTTTTTGTCAACTTTACACCATCCCCTTAAACGCTTCCTCTTTCGAAAGATAAGGATGATCAAAAGAGATCTTGCCTTGGTCGAGGCGAATAATTCGGGGTTTTAAATTTTCCACGAGCGATGGATCATGGGTCGAAAAGATGACCGTGAGATCTCTTTCTTTATGGAGTTTACCAAAGAGTTCGGCGATTTCTCGAGAATTTTTGGGATCGAGGTTTCCGGTGGCCTCATCAGCGATCAGGATTTTGGGATTGTGTACGAGCGCTCGAGCGATACTACACCGCTGTTTTTCCCCTCCTGATAATTGATGCGGAAAGAGTCCTTTTTGTTCGTGCAGGCCTACGAGGGTGAGCACTTGAGGAACTCTTTGATGGACGAGGGCTTCTTCCCCGCAAACTTCGAGGGCAAAGGCTACATTTTCAAAAACCGTTTTAGTCGGGAGGAGTCTGAAATCTTGGAAAACAACGCCGATTTGTCGTCTGTAAGACTGGAGGCTTGAGGAGGATATTTCTTGAAGACTAAAAGAATCCACTTTGATCGATCCGATCGTAGGTCTCATCTCGCCTATGAGTAATTTAAAAACCGTAGATTTACCAGCTCCTGATGGCCCCAAAAAACAAACCATTTCTCCTGGGCTTATCGAAAAATTAATCTTTTCAAGTACCAGGTTTCCCTTGAGAGATAGTGATACATTTTTGGCCTCAATCATGTGCGAGCATTGTAGCGTATCTTGGGGTTTGCTCGCAACTTGAGAACTTGAGAACTTGCGAACGATGTTCCTAAGCCCTTAAGTTCCTCAGTTCCGGAGTTGAATTCGGAGCTTGTTTGTGGTATAATGTCCCGAATGGCTGACATCAAAGACGAAACAATTCAGATTAATCGTGAGTTTGAAGAACGGCAAACCCAGGAGACCGCCGAATCTTTGGGACTTAATTATGTTCGGATTGCGCAAGTGCCTATCAATCCTGATCTCATCAAGGTTATCCCCTCTGAAGTGGCCCTCAAACTCAAGGTTATTCCTTTTGAGCTGTCACAAAATAAACTCAAAATAGCTACGGTTTTCCCCCAAGACCCCAATGTGAAAAAGTACGTTGAGATTCTTGAAAAAGCCAATGAAGTGGAAGTCCATGTTTGTTCTCAAACGGGCTTTATGGCGGCTTCTAAAATCTACCAATCCGACATGGTCAATCTCAAGACTGTGGAAACTCGAAAGGCTTTTGAAGAAGGGAATCCTAGTGTTGTCTCCAATGCTGAACGAATCAAAGCACTCGAAACCAGCCTCAAAACCATGCAGGCTGAGATCGTACTCAATGAGATTTTGCTATTAGGACTTGAAGCCAAGGCTTCAGATATACATATCCAGCCCCAAGACGGAGAAGTAAAACTCAGATTCCGGGTAGATGGTCTTTTGCACGAAATACTGACGCTCGAAACCGCTGTCGCGGCCAAACTCATCGCTCGGATCAAGTATGAATCAGGGACCAAATCCAATGTGACCGATGTGCCGCAGGATGGACGAATGGGCCTAGAGGCCAATAACCGAAAGATTGATATCAGGGTTTCCGTGATTCCGACCGAAACCTTGGAGTCGGTTACCTTGCGGATCTTGGATATGAATAAAAGTATTCTGGATTTTCCAGATCTTGGTTTTGATGCGCAACAGACACAAATCATCCAAGCTATACTAAAAGAGCCCAATGGCATGATCCTCATGACTGGGCCAACGGGATCAGGAAAAACGACCACGCTTTATACGATGCTCAATCACGTCAATACCCCTGATCGCAAGTTGGTGACCTTGGAGGATCCTATCGAGTATCATCTACCCAATGTGACCCAGTCACAAATAGACCCAAATACTGAATATGATTTTGAACGAGGGCTTAAAGCTATGTTGAGACATGATCCCGATGTGATTTTGATCGGAGAGATTCGAGATCTACAGTCTGCGAAACTCGCTACTGAAGCTTCACAAACCGGGCATCTGGTGCTCAGTACGCTCCATACCAATTCGGCTATTGGTGCTATTTCAAGACTTCGAAACTTGGGCATGAAGAATTTTAATATTGCGTCTTCTATCAAAGCTGTCATGGCCCAAAGACTGGTGCGAACTCTGTGTCCACATTGTCGAAAAAAAGTGGCGACCCATCTCAACGAGCGAGAAAAGAAACTGGCTGATCGACTTAAAATAACTATCCCCGCCGAAGTCTATGAGGCTCAAGGCTGCGTCGAATGTAATGCGTCCGGATACCGAGGAAGAAGTGTTATCACGGAGCTTTTGATTGTAAATCAACAACTGGCTTCACTCATAACCGAAGATGAACCCGAACATCATATCAAACAACAAGTTTACGGGACTGGTAATTTTAGGCCTCTTTTTGCGGATGGGCTGATCAAAGTATTCAACGGTACGACGTCTTTGAAAGAGATTTATCGAGTAGTATCTTTGTGGGATCAATAGAGCTCGAACCTCGTTCATTATTTTTTAGAAATATGTTTTTATTCTTGGCTCCTTATTCTTTATACTTGATAAGATGCAGGAAATGTTGCTCTCGGCTTTAGTGGCTTATCAGCTCAATCAAGGGCTGGAAGCTCGTGTCACTACTTCTCCGCATCGTTCGTATATTTTGCATCAATATCAGCGACGCTCAGAGACCTCAAAACCCCAAGAGCCTCGTGTTTATAATGCTCGGCAGCTCCAGATGAGTAGCTTTAATCAGTCGCAGATCCCAGAAAGAGATCAAGGTACGCTCCCAAATAAGGTTCGAAAAACACTCGTTATAGCCCCGCATCCGGATGATGAGATTATTTGTTGTGGGACGTTGATGTCCGAGCGCGTCAAAAATGGCGAAAAAGTCCAAGTGATTTATCTCACCGATGGGGATGCCTTGAGTACTCGTGACAGTGACATCTCCAAACGTTATGGCAAAGGGCGACGCAAAGAATCGATTAAGGCTATGGCCGAAATTGGGGTAGATGAATCCTATCTTGCCTTTTTGAACTTCCCGGATGGATATTTAGACGTGCTCGATGATGAAATTTTGACTTCAGCTTATACTGGCCAAAATAGCTCCAAAACCGCTACCCATTTTAATCATACGGTTTACAGACGTTCTGATCTTGAGCGAAATCTGCGAAGACTTATAAGAGGCGCTGGGGCTGATGAGATTTA
>DATDAE010000064.1:0-4061 GCA_036525565.1 Candidatus Altimarinota bacterium | reverse complement strand
TCGGTTATAATTTCGTCTAGCAGGCACCACCAGATCCTCAAATGATTCATACTTTATTCTACCTATTTCATATGGGTTTCTTTTTTATAGCTATTGATCTTTTCCCAGAAACTTGTATAAGGTGGTTCAATGACCCATCGTTCTCATAATCATAGCGATCGACGAAGTGATCGAACGGATCGAAATCCCCTCAATGTTGAATCCGAAGCGAGCTTGCTATTGTATTATCTTGGGGAAGGTGATGCTTTGGAAGTTTTGATTGGTGATTTAGAAACTCGAGTGAGAAGGCGATGCCACTTGATAGCCGTGGTGAAACGAGCCGTTGCGATGGTCTATGCGAATGGAAGCCATTATCCAGCGGTAGATATCGGAGATATTTGGCGCGTCGTCAATGGGAAACCGCCTCTGAATCCTCGCAGAGGAGAGCACCACAGTCGTGAGGGAAGAACCCAAAAGATTGTACATCGCAAGCTCACAGGGGTGAGTGGGACAGCGGCAATCGTGGGAGGGAAAGATCGTTCATAATCTTGGTATGACTTTTTTGTGGTTTCCCCTATACTTTCACCAATGATAGGATTTTTAAAAGGAACCGTGCTTTCGCACGATGAAAAGCGCTTTGTGCTTTTGACCCAAGGTGGGGTGGGCTATGAAGTCTTTGCCCCTTTGGCGCTTTTGGGGCGACTGGCAAAAAGTCAGGTGATAGAGATTTGGATTTATACCAAGGTGTCGGAAAATGAGATTTCTCTGTATGGATTTGATGATACGGCGCAAAAACAATTTTTTGAAAAATTGATCAGTATTTCAGGCATTGGTCCCAAGATGGGCTTGCAAATACTCTCAAATCCTACCGACCAATTCCTCGCTGCGGTGCAGTCAGGCGATCACGTCTATATCGCTCAAACGCCCGGTATTGGGAAAAAAATGGCCCAAAAGATCATCGTAGAACTTCAAGGAAAGCTGGACTTGCAGTCTGAAAATCAGATGCATCTCAGTAGTCAGCATACAGAGGCCATGCAAGCCTTGGAAGGGCTTGGGTATGATAAGGCTACTATTGCCCAAGTACTCAGATCTGCGCCCGAAAATTTGAGTGCAGAAGAACTTGTGAAATATTTTTTGCAGAGTAAGGTTTGAACCAATGGCATTATTACTTTCAGTTATCGTTTTCTTGCTGGTCTTTTCGGCTCTTGTACTCGTCCACGAATGGGGTCACTATAAAGCGGCAAAAGTTTCTAAAGTCACCGTCGAAGAATTTGGTCTCGGATTTGGAAAAAGAATCTGGGGATTTCATAAAGATGGAACGGATTTTAATATCAATTTGATTCCTTTTGGAGGCTTTGTACGGATGCTCGGAGAAGAAGAATCTTCGGATGCTCCCGGGAGTTTTGAAAAAGCCCCGCTCCTCAATCGGATGATGATCACGGTGGCGGGCGTGATCATGAATTGGATTTTTGCGATTATTTTGCTCTTTGCACTTTTTATCCATGGGACCGATCCGATCTTGCTTTCGAAAGCGGATCTCAATTGGGCGATTTCACAAGGCTACGTAGAACAACTACCCGTGAGTGATCAATTATCAGAGGAAGAAGGAGCCGAAGCAGCGGCGGCTGGCCCGGCTTATAAATTTGTAAAACAGATCAAACTACCCGTCGGAGAAGCCGCGGTGAAAGCCGTCACCGAAACGGGTCGTATTTCAAAAGCGATCGTCGTAAGACTTTCAGAAATTCCAGGGGAAATCATCCGTGAAAGACGCTTTCCAGAAGGCCTTACCGGCCCTCTTGGGATTGCCGAAGTCACCCATCGAGTCGTACCGCGAGGGATTTGGGAAATTCTCAAACTTACCGCCCTACTTTCGATCTCTTTGGCGGTCATGAATCTGTTGCCTATTCCGGCTTTGGATGGGGGACGACTGGTCTTGCAACTCTTTGAGCTGATCACGCGTCGTAAACCCAATGAAGTGTGGGAACATCGACTGCATTATGCGGGGTTCGTCTTTTTGATGGCCCTTATTTTTGCGGTGACCTGGAACGATATTATGCGTATGTTCTTTAGCTAATTTTCTCAAACATGGCCAAATACAAACGAATTCTACTCAAACTCTCCGGCGAAGCTTTACTGGGGGATAAGTCCTTTGGGATTGATTATCGGATCATGGACCAGATCTGCGCAGACGTCAAAGAGGTGCACGAAGCGGGAACGGATGTGGTGATTGTGATCGGTGCGGGAAACATCTGGAGAGGTTCTGAAAACTCAGAATCAGGGATCGACCGAGTGCCTTCGGATTATATTGGGATGATGGGGACGGTAATGAATTCTGTAGCGCTTCAGGCTGGTCTTGAAAAGCTAGGCATGGAAACCCGTATTTGTTCGGCGCTGGATATTCCAGCGGTGGCAGAACCCTACATTCGTCGCCGAGCCGAACGACATTTAGAAAAAGGTCGTATCGTGATCTGTAGTGCCGGAACGGGGAATCCCTATTTTACGACCGATAGTGCGGCGGCCCTTCGCTCGCTCGAACTCGAATGCGATGTCCTCATGAAAGGGACCAATACCGATGGTGTCTATAATGACGACCCACGGACCAATCCCAATGCCGTACGATACGAAGAAGTCAGTTTTGAGGAAGTTTTGGAAAAACAGTTACGCGTCATGGATGCGACGGCTATCGCCCAATGTCGAGACAATAAAATGCCGATCGTAGTTTTTGAACTGCTCAAAAAAGGCAATATCGCCCGAGTCGTCAATGGTGAAAATGTGGGAACGCGGATCGTGCTTTAGGTTTGGGGGGTTTCTTTTTGGCCGAGAACCTGTGATAGTGGTACGACGGAGCCTTGGTACTGACGATTGATGCTCTGGAGGGTTGAGAGAAAGCCTTCAAAATTAAATCCATCATCGCCATAGAGTCCGGTTTCTTGGAGGTTTTGACGTATGACGCCTCCTCGGGCTATTTTTTTGATGCGATGAGGCTCAGTGTCTGGGTCTTTTTTGAGAAAAGTGTAGAGCTTGTCTCGGCAGACCGCCATATCTCCCGCAGTAGGAATCGTACCGGACAAACTATAGTCACCCAAAGCAAAGAAGATCCGATCGATCTGGAGTTCTTCGGTTTCGTCAAAGCTATCGGCTTGCAAGAAGCTGCGTTTATCGATGCCGATGGTGCGGAGGATATCACGGAATCCGATTTCTTCGAGGAGATCGAGTTTCACAAAGACCCGCACGGCGTCTTCCATCTCTTTTCCGATGTTGGAGGCGCCTTCGAGATTGACCTTGATATCACGATCGCCGATACGATGTCGTACGACGAGTTTTGAGCTGGTGGGAGAGGCAGGATAGACCTTGACCCCATTATCTAGTACCAGAGGCTTCTGAGCGGAATACAGAGGCACTTCTCGACCATCTGCATCTTGGGTGGTACGCTGGGCTTCGTCGATGACTCGATCGCCGGTGAAGAGTCCGAGTTTCTTTTTCAAAGCGTCCCGAGTCTCCGCGCGAAAGGTCGGATGGCTCTCGATACGGGCTCCCACGAGAGAGAGGGCTACCGATGGGTCTGTGGCGGCAAAATTGATCGGCGTGGTCTCGATGATCCGAGCGAAAGCAGCTTGTTCTTGGGCGTTGCCTTCCGCGGCCAAGAATGCTTGAGCCGCTTGCAAGCGTCCTACGATGGTACGGAGGACTTCGAGGGCATGGGGTCCAACTTGATATTGTTCAGGGTTTTGGCTCACCATTTGGAATATCTCCAACTTGGGTTTGTCGGGGTTCTGGGCGATGAGGTTTTTTAAGGTTGCTTCGAGGGCGAGTTTTTCTTTGGCTTGTTGGGATTGTTCTTGTTCGACTGAATTTTCTCTTTCAACCTCCACATAATCATTAAATTTTTCTCTTATACCATCTTTGGTTTCTATTTCAATTGTTTCTAGACTTGGTACTGTATTGGCTAAATCTCTAATATCTTTTCTCATAGGGGTAACTACTTCTGCTTGTATTTCTAATTCTTTCATTACTTCCAAATTCATCTCGATCATATCTCGATGAAGATCTCTTTCTCGGGCTATTTTTTGCCAGGTCAGAGG
>DATDAE010000063.1:0-4491 GCA_036525565.1 Candidatus Altimarinota bacterium | reverse complement strand
TCGTCTCCACGGGATTTATGAGTCTGGGACAAAAACTTTTTCCGCTCCTCAAAGATTTCACAAAAGCTCACCCCGATAATCTCGGTGGTCTTTTTGCACACATGGTCGAAAGCGGCCAAAACAAGGATTTTGAAATACTATGTCATGAATCCAAAGGCGACTGGTTTGATATTGGAAGTTTTGAAACTTACTTGCAAGCACACACGCATCTTCAAAAACAAACACTTTTGGAAGGTCAAAACATAAAGCAAAGTGAAAATACCTTCTCGGGCAAAGTCTCGATCGCTGACAACTGCCAGGTCCATAACTGCGTGATTATCGATAGTATCATTTATCCAGGCGTCGTATTGGAAAACTGCCGTATTTCACGCTGTATCATCGACGAAAAAACTCGACTCTCGGGGGTCGACCTCAACCACAAAATCATACGGAGAAACACGGAACTAAAAAGTGGCTTAGATCCCCAGGTTTAACAGGCCCAGTCCGGACTCATAAAGAGGGTTTGAAATCAGAGTCCGGACTATCTCACACTGTCATGAAACTGCTTGTTTACAAGCCCTTTTTATGGTATAATGACCCGATGACCAAAAAAATAAATATTCGCGGCCGAAACCAGGGCTTTAATCCTGGTAAGAAAATACTCCAGTGGGAACCCTACGATTATCATCCTCATCAGCGAGGGATTTTGTGGTTTGTCTTTATGAGCGCTTTCGTTTTTGGGAGTGCGGCTTGGAGTTATTTTTATACCGATTTGGGATGGATTCCGGCGGGTTGTATTTTGTTGACCGCCGCGCTTTATTTTTGGACACACCGCAATGGACATCGGACGCATGAAGTGGTTATTTTCGAAGAAGGTATTTTGGTAGACAAGGATCATTTTTTCCCTTGGAGCATGTTCAAAGGGTATTGGGTTTTGTACGATCAGCACAGTAGTCTGATCCATTTTCAACGCACCGGAAAACGGGACAACAAAGTCTCGATCCAACTCGGTCACCTGACCAAAAACAAAATAATCCAAGTGATGGGTCAAACCTCACTCCCCTTTCTCCCTGAATACAGTGAAAACCTACTCG
This sequence comes from Candidatus Altimarinota bacterium, assembly GCA_036525565.1. GTDB lineage: Bacteria > Patescibacteriota > Gracilibacteria > UBA4473 > UBA4473 > DATDAE01. Next base: position 3,418 of record DATDAE010000063.1, on the reverse strand, counting down.
ATCTTTGGATTCGAGCGCTCAAACTTTAAAAAATATTATGTTCTTGCAAAAAGACTGTTTTAGATATCCTGACCCAGAAGCTCCTTCTGGAGGTGAATTTATAACCGCTCCAGAACAAGTCGATGAAAAAATAAAAGAACGCGAAGACCTCGATACCCTTCAAGCTGATATCGAAATGGGACGGGTTAGTCTGATCTCTTTTGAAGCCGTACTCAAAGAAGAATATGGATTCAAAGACAAAGCCGAGTTCAATGATTTCCTGGCCAAATACCCACATATGGCAGGCCCTTTGGGACGATCCGTGATGATGAAGACCATCCAACATGTATTTGATCATCATGGGGACCTGGTTTTTAATTTCAAAAAAGCCCTCCATAGGCCCCACAACATGCTGCGGGAAGATTTCGAGCAGACGTTCTTGGTCAAGGGTAAAAGGGCCGTCGATCGGTTTACAACCACGAGCAGCAATGTAGGGGCCAATTTTGGTGTAGGGGGCGGTGATGCCATACAAGGCGAGGCCGATTCTAGTAGGACTTTATCTACGGCCGCAGCGGCTTTTGTTTCTTATGGGCTCGTAAAATTTGGTGCAACTAAATTTAGCGCTGCAGCAGGGAATGAAAAAACAATATCCGAACACTTACCCATACCTCTAAATGGAACTTGGAGAATGGAAAGTCTTGCTTTGGGGGCCGCGGGCCAAGCTTTTGGTTTGCCGGTGGGAGAAGCCGTTTCCTTGGCTCCAAAAGCTGTTTTTAAAGGCGTAGAAATCGGCGCTCAAAACGCCATGGAATTCATCAATAATCCTCAAAATTATTTAGCCAGTGCTGGCGATCGTGCGGCTCTTTTGAGTAATGATTTCATTACAAAATCCGAAAATAAAATCGAATCTGGTGAGTTTTTCCAAGATCAGCTCAAACAAATCGAATATTTCCCAGATAAAATCCAAAAGATTGCTCGACGCATCATCGAACATCAACGCGATAATCCCGAGGTTCAGCCTGGGGCTTTGATGCTCACTCCTGCCGAGACTCGGGCCGCCGCCGAGTATTGTGTACAAGTCCAAAAAGTAACGTTTTCCAATGAAGAATTGGTCAATTTCACCAAAGGCGTACTCCGAGGCAATATGGACGAAATTGGTGCCGAACGATTTATGTATACGAGTTCTCACAACATATTGGTGGGATTTTTCACCGCCAATCCAAATGCCCGAGATACGTTTGCCCAGGAATATGATCGAGCTATGAATGATGATCTCATCACGAGCTCTCTTTTGGAGCTTGAAGACACGCCCAATAGTCTCGGGCTTCGTGATCTCAAAAACCCGGATTTCATACCCGCAGACTTGCGAGCCGATCGGGCCAAAATCCATGAAGAAATGCTCGATCTCAAGAACAAACTTGATCCCATCAATCGTAAGAAAATATTGGGCGTCATCGACCCACAACTCGGACTCGTGGGAAATCTGGGTAAACTCTATATCATGGCTTCTGTCTTGGGATGGGCGGGAAGCACTATCCTCACCAAAGTCCTCGGACTGGATGCGGCGAAAAAAGATCCCAAAACCATCGAAAACACCGACAGTCGAGAAGTCGATCTGGGCAAGTTTGAATCTTGCTTCAAGAAGGATGGAAAAGTCTTTAAACCAGAAATATCAGACGGAAAAGTCGATGATTTTCTCCTGGAAGCCAAAAAACAAAAACTTCTATCGCCGCTCATCAATGTCATAACGGTAGGCCAAAAAGTATTTCTCACGACAAAAGCCTATGATCCAAAAGCCAAAAATGGTAAAGGTGGGGTGGTAACGCTCAATGCTCTCGATGGAACCGTTTTTGAAAAAAGAAAGGCCACCGTAGATTTCACCCAAGGTGGTGTTCCCAAATTCACGAAGTTTGTGAGCAAATTTAAAGCCGGAAAAGCCGGCGAAAAAGACCTTAGAACTGCTTTCTTGGAGGATTTAAAAACTGGGGAGGGTGCTGGTTTCACAGAAAAACCACGATTCCAACGATTTGCCCAAGCCCAAGAATCACATTTCACCGCTATTTCTCAGCTCCGAACCGCAAGCGAAAGCCTACTCCAAAAACGAAATATTAAGCTTAGCATTGATGTAGCGATAACCGCCGAAGCTAGAACGCAAAACCCAGACCTCAAAACCCCGCTCAACATCAACATTCCCGCAAGAAGTGAATGGGTCTTACCAGCCAAATCTCCTTTGGAAAAATTCTACAAAGGCGCCCAAAAAGGCGGAAGATTCAATAATCCCGCCCGAGGCCGCTTTGATATCCCAGGGACATCTGAGACCGATGGAGGGCGGTCGAGCAACTACTTCATGTACTTTCAACACGATGGGACTCCGATGCTGGGATATTATCCCATGGAAAAAAGAGCACAAGGACATGGTACCTCTGGGGTTTCATATGTGGACGTCCCCAACAAAAACAATCCCCGAATCATCGGAAAAATCACCACCCTCACCCCAGAAACCACCACTGATAAATAATCAGAGAAGACCTTTATTTCTGAGGCATTTTGTGGTATAATAAGTAGATTTTTTAAAGGTCTATGCAAAAATTCTGGAATCCAATCCGTCACTTCAAAAGCTCAAGAGCCCTCTCTTGGGTCGTTTTACCGTTACTCTTTGGAGGCCTTTTTTCCCTAGTAGATCCGACCAATATCGCGCATGCCGCAAGTGACAACGCCTTCACCGAAGCCATCGGTGAGGTGGCCGCGATCCTGGTCAAGATCTGTACGTTCTTTGCGATGGTCACCGTGGGAACCGTAGGTGAATTTATGGGGACCGATTTCATCGCGGGAGATGATGTGCTCAAGGTCATAACCCCTATGTGGGTTTTGATCCGAAACCTGACCAATATATCAGCGATCCTGATGATCATCTTTATCGCGATGGCCAATCTTTTTACCTTTGGTAATGGGAGCTGGTCGATCAAAGACAAACTCCCCAAACTGCTCCTCGCGCTGGTCGCCATCAATTTCTCGATGGTCGCGATCAAGATCGCCCTAGATGCAGTCTATGTCGCTACCGTGGCGATCTATTCGGTATCCGATAGTGCCATCATAAAGATCACCGGAGGAGATGGAAGTCTTGAAAGTGTCCTCACTAGCAAGCAAAGATGTATCAGTAGTGATGCAGGCACGGACTGTAACAAAGTCAAAAAAGATTCTGTAGGAGGGGCTGAGACTTTTGCAAAAGCCATTAATCGTCTTTTATGTCCTTCTTTTGCTAAAACAGGAAGAGCCACAGGGGACAATTGTTTTTTCTATATTGATGATACTAAAAAAGGATTTCCTAATAAGATGAATCCAGGACAAGCCTCCCAGGATGGTAGACCCGGGGAAAATCTCTTTGGGGCTTTTGCCAATTATGTCATGTATCTCGAACTCTTGCCTTCGGTAGAGGGAG
>DATDAE010000062.1:0-15214 GCA_036525565.1 Candidatus Altimarinota bacterium | reverse complement strand
ATACCGCCGCTTTGCCTCGTGGGACTAGTAGGTTTTATCGATGATCGGGAAAAGTTGTCGATCTGGGTTCGGATGGTGGCGTATCTCATCGCGGCTTTTTGGGTTTTTGCTTTCGGGATCTCGATTGATTTTATTGGTAATCCCTTTGCCCAGACCAATATAGAACTAGAGGATTATCGGTATCTGAGTTTGATTTTGACGGTAGCTTGGATCTTTTTTATCCAACAAGCGATGAACTGGTTTGATGGTCTCAAAGGCCTTTGTACCGGGGTTTCAGGTGTTGGTTTTTTGACGCTTGGAGTGCTGGGACTGGTGCGGCCGGAGCTTTTTTATGATCCGCAGCATATGACTTTGACGCTCGGCAATCTCTATCTAGCGGGTCTGGTGCTCGGGGGATTTTGGTATTATTGGCAGGGGCGCATCATCCTTGGGGACACAGGATCTCAAGCCTTGGGATTTCTCCTCGCGGTGATGTCGATCTGGTCGGGGGCCAAGATTATGACAACGCTTCTGGTGCTCTCTTTGCCTTTGATCGACTTGGGACTCGTGGTGCTTCGTCGCATTTTTATGGACAAAAAAGCCCCTTGGAAAGGAGACTTTCGCCATACGCCACACAATCTCGCGAAAAAATATGGCGAAGCGCGGGCGAGTTTGATTTTGATTTTGATTTCCGTGCTCTTTGGAGCTTTAGCTATATTGTTGGTGGGGATGACCAAATTGGTTGTGTTGGCGGTTGTATTTTTGATCGTACTGATGGGGGGGTATCGTTTGATATTTTCAAGCAAGGGGTCGTGACCCCTTGTTAAACTGTTTTTATATGAAAATTATATTTGTCCCCGGTATCCTTTCTCGAGTCTATTGGCTATGGGGATGGGAGCGAGATCTCAAAAAAGCTTTCCCGAAGGCTGAGATTCTCATCATGCAGCGGTTTTATGTGCCTACGTGGCTCCCTCGTATCAGAGCTTTTATAAAGGATGTAGAAACCCAGATCAATGCCACTGATGAAGATACGCTCATCATCGCCCATAGCTTTGGAGGTTTGGTGAGTAAAAAAGCCTTAAAGGCTATCAAACGAAACAATATAAAGCTCGTCACTCTCGCCACCCCGCATACCGCCAGCTGGCTCACCAAGTGGGGAGAAGTCGAAACCGCCAAACGTAAACTTCAGATCCCACGTGAATGTGAGCGACTTTGCAAAACCTATGGAGGGCAATATGACACGGTGGTTTTCAAAGAAATAGCAACCTTACCCGGCGTTCCACAGGAAGTCATGAAGACCATTCATCAGGGCTTTTTATGGGACGAGAAGATTCGGAAAAAGATTATTGAGGATTTTTTGGTGTCTTTGGTACAAGATTTTTAAAAAAGACCGATCGCAGGCGACCGGTCTTGAAATAAAAAACATCCGAAGAAAAATTTATAGATTATCGTGACTTTCATCATACTTCCCTGAAGCCGCCAGACCATTCATGGCACATCGGTGGGCGAGGATTTTTTGAGCTTCGTCGTAGTTTCCTTTTGGGTCTTTGGCCCAGAGTTCGAGGGCAGGCTGTTGAATACCTCGTCCGTAGGAAAAGCTGATCGGCCAAGGACAATCTTTATGCCGTTTATTCATTTCATTGAGATGCATAGTCGAATCGTAGGCATTTTGTCCTCCAGAAAGAAAGACGATTCCCGCGAGTTCTGCAGGGATGACTTTTTTAAAAGAAGCCACGGTTGCGTCCGCCACTTCGACGTGGGAAGCTTGGGTAGGACAGCTTTTTCCCGGGATGACCATCGAGGTTTTGAGGATAGTACCTTTGAGATCGACGTTGAAAAATTTGAGAAGATCCATCAAAACCGTCCAGGTTTTTTCGCAGACTTCTTGTGATCGTGCCAGCGTATGGTCTCCATCAATCATGATTTCGGGTTCGACCATCGGCACGATCCCGGCTTCTTGACAGAGTCCGGCATATCTCGCCAAAGCATGACAATTGGCGTAGATACCACCATCAGTCGGAAGGCCTTTGCCGATGTTGATCACGGCTCGCCATTTGGCGAATTTGGCCCCAAGTTGTGCGTATTCTTTGAGTCTCTCTCGCAAACCATCCAAGCCTTCAGTGACTTCTTCTCCTGGATGCAGGGCGAGGGGTTTGGAGCCCGCGTCGACTTTGATCCCAGGGAGAATCCCTTTACTCTCAAGCGTTTTTACAAAAGGAACCCCTTGGTCATTGGACTGTCTCAGGGTCTCATCAAAGAGGATCATCCCAGAGAGACCTTTTTCGATGCCGGGAGCGTTGGTGAGCAATTGACGATAGTGTCTTCGGTTTTCTTCGGTAAATTCGACGCCGAGAGCATCAAACCTTTTTTTACAAGTTCCATGGCTTTCATCGATAGCAAGGATTCCTTTTCCTGGAGCGACCATGGCGGCGGCAATAGCGTGAAGATCTGACATATTTTTTAAAAGTATTAAAGATTAATCAATTTCAGGTGTATTTTTGAGGAAATAAGTGAAAATCGCAATTTGAAAAGTTTGGAGAAGAGGTTCTTTGATAAAGATTTGACCATTTCTCTAATATGACTAGAGTAGCCTTGCTCATGAAGAGAAATATCATTGCAAACATTATTATTACTCCAACTTCTGTGGTTGGCGGGTAGTTTGTGAGTTGCACCATGAGACTATTCTACCGATCACCCACTTGGTCGGTTTTTTTTGTATGCGGGTTGAAACCTACGGTTTCCACCGCGATCCCCCTTCCTTTAATAAGGTATCCGCTTCGCCTCGGGAACGGCCCGAGACTAGCTCATCAATTATTTTTTTAATTTCTTTGTTATGTCGTTTAAATTTGAAACCCCGTCCTTGGGGATTAATCCTCAAGAAGTAAAACTCTATGCTTGTGATCCACGTGATGGGGCGCAGGATCCCAAGTCTCCTATAGATACTGTAGAAAGAAAGCTTTTACTCGTTCAGACATTGGCGGATTCGCGCATTCCTTTTTCGCATTTTGAGCTAGGTTATGCGGGATCTGGAAGCGGTATGGATAGTGAGATTTGGAGAGAGGCCCAGCAAAATTTGAGAACCGATGTTTGGGAGCGGTGTACGGCATTTGCTTCATCCAGGATGAATAAAAGTGCTTCGGCAGAAGATGACCCTTTTATGAGAGCTTTGGTGGAGGCGGGAACACGAGCGGCTACGATTTTTGTCAAAAGTGATACGCTGCAAGTAGCAGAAGTGTTGAAAGTTTCAAATGAGAGAAATCTCGAACTGATCAGGGAGAGCGTGGCATTCTTGGCTCAGCAAGGAAAAGAGGTGATCGTGGATTTGGAGCATTTTTTCCAAGGTTACATGCATAATGCTCAGTATGCTCGTCAATGTATAATGGCCGCCATAGACAAAGGGGCTACAACTATAGTGGGATGTGATACCAATGGACTAGCTTCGCCAGCTTTCGTGAAAGCCGTGGTGGAACACCTCTTTAACCCAGAAAATACTGATGGGTTGGCGAGCCATATGAAATCTGTGAAATTTGGTCTCCACCTTCACAATGATGGATCGGCCGCGACCAGATCGCTTTTAGAAGGTCTTCAAACCGGCCATGTGAAGCATTTGCAGGGAAACTTGGTAGCGGCGGGAGAGCGAACGGGTAATGATAGTTTTGTGGATTTGTTTGGGGCAGCTTATAACGAATGTGGAGCTGATTTCTTACCACCGGAAGCCTGGCAGCGATTGAGATCAGTATCACAAAGAGTCTCCAAGCTTTTGACGGGATCCTGGATCGACGACAAAACACCTTTCGTAGGAGGCGATGCTTTCACTCATAGCGCAGGGATGCATACCAAAAGTTTGAGTCGTTCAGGAGAGAGTTATGACCCTTGCCCATTTCATGGAGGGCCGAGTTTGAGGTCTAAAATGAATGTGCCCTTTCGGTATGCGCTTGGACCACAATCGGGGACAGAAAATATTGGTCATTATTTAGCCCCTGAAGCTTTCGGAATCGAACACGATTGTAATGGCCAAGTGGGTGAATGTTTGAACTTAGTCAAAAATCCTGATGGGATCAACTACACCCAAGCCTGGGGATCGGCAGGATTAGCTTTTTATAGGCATATGAAAGATCCAGAATCGTTGTTTGAAGTCGTGAGTCAGGAGGGTCATTATGAGATCTCTTTACTCACAGGAGGGACGGTAAAATCGCAAGCTGATGCGGGCGTGATCGTACAACTTCCAGATCAAACCACCGTAGAAGCCGCCGAGCACCATCCGCATGGGATGGTAAATGGACTGGCGAATTCTTTGCGAGAAGCTCTTAAGACAACTTATCCTTGTTTGGAGCATCTTGAGCTAGTAGATTATGAATCAAAATCCCTAGAAGGTGGAACTGGGGCTAATGTGGTGACTTACATCACCCTCAGAAGCCGGAATACAGGCGATCTCTGGGCCACTGCCGTGACAGGAGAAAATGTGATTCAGACCGCTTTCGAGGCTATTTCTGAAGGATTTAAATACTGGATTCATGCTCATCGTGGAGATTTCTCACACTATCAAGACACCAATCTTTTAGAGAAATATCGGCCACGAGGAGATTTGACTTAGTCTTAAAACAAGTGAATCAAACTGCTTTACAAATACCAGAAAATAGTTATTTTGCGTCGCGATGACAGAAAAGGCACCAGATATTTTTGCTCTCCCAAAGCGTAGCCGAGGGCTCGCTACACGGATTCCTACCAACGGGAAGGGACTGGCTACTATGCATAGCTTTCTTTTTGATCAATTAGGTGACCGAGATCCTCGAATTTTGGTCGTGGATGCGATGAGACTTGAGGCTCACAATGCTGGGCAGTCAGAACCAAAAGGAGCTTATAACCCTCGTTTTATTGATTTTTTGAGAGGTCTTAAGGGTACTCGAGATGATGCTTTTAGGTGTGTGGCCTTAGACACCGAAAGAGAGCATGGAACAGAGAGTGGTAAATTCAAGGGTTCACTTTATATCAATATGGGAAAAGGGGAAGAAGTACATAATAATTCAGATACCAGAATGCTTCATGTCCTAGCAAAGGACTTACTCAAAGGGGCTCCAAATATTATTTGGATGCTTATGAATCCTCGTCATGAAGGGACACTGCCTGAGCAATATGCCAGACTTGTGAAATATCTTTGTGATGATGTGCTTGATCATGAGGGGCTTTTGATCCGACCAAATTTCCCTGATGAAGAGGGAGTTCCAGATGATTTCAAAAAGGCACTTCCTAAAAACAGAGCCTCATGGGCTGATCGCCGAGTGACTTTTGGTCCGGTTCATGATTTGACACTTTTTAAAAAACCAAAAAAACCGGGAAAAATTCCTTTGACCCCGGATCAAATAACCTACTTGGCCAGTCGATTGGATAAGGATGAGCGACTACTTGAAGCCTTGGTAGAGGCTTTGAAGAAAAGACCAGAGTTATTGCGGTCATTGTTTCAAGCGGGATTCGAAAACGCAGGAGTCGTGCTCATGGAAGGTCTACTCAAAGACCCAGCTGTTATACAAATGCTTGTTGGAGCCCTTTCTAGTCCGATTGCAGAAGCTATGAATGAGTATTCAGCTTGACGATAAACTCGTTACGCATTACTCTCACCACCGATGAATCAAACTTCTCGTGTCCAAGTCAAAGTCTCTACCGTCGTGGTGGTACTTTAAACTTGAGCGAGAAAAAGAACACAAGATATCTCGCTTTTACCGCGAGATTTTTTTAAGATAGCCCAGACATGAAAACTGCTTATGACCATACCGGTATCGAAGATGAAATTTATAAAGCTTGGGAGGCTTCTGGTCTCATGCAAGCGGACGTGAAGTCCGACAAAAAACCTTTTACGATTGTCCTCCCTCCCCCCAATGTGACGGGACAACTGCATCTCGGGCATGCGGCGATGCTCGCGATCGAGGATATCATGATCCGGTACAAAAAGATGAAAGGCTACGAGGCGCTCTGGATTCCAGGGACCGATCATGCCGCGATTGCCACCGAAACCGTAGTGGTCAAAAAGCTCGGACTCACCTCTCGTGAGGAGATGGGGCGTGAGGAGTTTTTAGAAGAAGCGAGAAAGTTTGCCGAAGAAAAACATGACACGATCGTCAACCAAACCAAAAAAATGGGCGCATGGCTCGACTGGTCACGAGAAGCTTATACTTTGGATGAAGCTCGTAATACCGCGGTCAAAACCATGTTTGAGATGATGTATGAAGATGGGTTGATTGAGCGAGGCCATCGGATGATCAATTGGTCCACCGGAGCCCAATCGGTGCTGTCGGATGACGAATTGGAGTGGGAAGATATCAAGGAGCCTTTTTATTATATCCGTTGTGGAGAGTTCATCATTGGGACGGTTCGGAGTGAGACCAAATGTAGTGATTCGCCAGTTGTGGTGCATCCTGAGGGGGATTATGTACGGGTGAAATATAAACCCACCCCCCCCCTTGTCAGGGAGGGGGACCGTCCCGACTTGTCGGGACGAGGGGGTTTAAAAGAGGAGACTTTTATCATGTCACGTCATCTATTTGAAAACACAGAACTACGCCAGAAAACCTTGAATTTACTTGATGGAGAGTTTGTGCTTGTAGAGTCGATGAAAGGAAAAGAACTCGAAGGCCAATCTTTTGAATACCATACGTATGCGGGGAAACGTAAATTTTTTGTCCTGTGTGATGAGGCCATCGATATGGAAAAAGGATCGGGCGCTATGACCATCTCGATCTGTCATGCGGGGGATGATTATGAAATCGCCAAGCGTCACAAGGATAAATTGGCAGACTACTATTTTGAAAAGATCGATAAAAAAGGTCACATGACTCAAAAAGCTGGAGCATGCGCGGGTATGACCGTGATTGAGGCACGGAAAGCTTCTGGGAAGATTATGAAAGACCAAGGGCTTCTCGTCGGGATGGATTATAACTATGAGCACCGAGTGCCCAAATGTTATCGCTCTGACTGTGTGGTAGAACCGATGATCTCACCACAGTGGTTTATCATGGTGGAAAAAGAATTCACCGACCGATTTGGAGGGGGCCAGACGACGCTCAAGGCGCAGATGCAAGAAGCCGTCCGAGGGGGGCATATCAATATCATCCCGGACAAGTTTGATAAAATGTACTTTCACTGGATCGATAACTTGCGAGATTGGTGTATCTCTCGTCAGATTTGGTGGGGACACCGGATCCCGGTTTGGTATGATAAAGAGGGAAACATAAAAGCCTATGGAAGGACAGAAGGAAAAGCTATTGATCCGAGTTGGATTCAGGATGAAGACACATTGGATACTTGGTTTTCTTCGGCGCTTTGGCCGTTTAGTACTTTGGGGTGGCCGAATGAGTCCGGACTCCCAGGGAGTCCGGACTCTGATTTTGAGAAATTTTACCCCAATGATGTCCTTGAAACCGGATGGGATATTATTTTCTTTTGGGTGGCGAGGATGATCATGTTTGGCCGCTATGCGACGGGGAAATATCCCTTTCATACCGTGTATTTGCACGGTATGGTCTGCGATGAACATGGGAAAAAAATGTCCAAATCCAAAGGCAATGGGATCGATCCACTCGAAGTTATCGGAGAAGTTGGAGCGGATGCCGTTCGTCTTTCGCTGGTCATCGGATCGACGCCTGGGAACCCTATCCCACTGGGGCATAACAAGATCAAAGGATATCGGAATTTTGTAAACAAACTCTGGAATGCGGGACGTTTTGTAAAGATGCAAATGGGGGTATCTAAACCCACCCCTAACCCCTCCCTTGTCAGGGAGGGGGGCTATTGTCCCCCTGACAAGGGGGACCGTCCTGACTTGTCGGGACGAGGGGGTTTATTTAAAGAAGGAGATTTATCACTCCCCGACCGTTGGATTCTTTCACGATTTTCGACCGTCGCGAAAGAAGTCTCAGAAAGTTTAGAAACGTATCAGATTTCTGCGGCTGGGGACGCTATTTACCATTTTGTATGGAATGAGTTTTGTGATTGGTATATAGAAGCTTCCAAAGTCGATATGAATACCGAAGTTTTGGGTTTTGTGTTTGCCGAGATTTTGAAACTCACCCATCCCCTCTGCCCTTTTATCACCGAAAACCTCTGGAAAGAAGTATTTCAAACTCAAGAACTTGAGAACTTGAGAACTGAGGAACAATTTATTATTGAAACTTCTTATCCGGACTTGAATATGGTTGATCAGAAATCGGAAGAAGATTTTGCTTTGGTACAAAAGATTGTGACGGCGCTCCGGAAGCTCCGAACGGACCAAAAACTCAATCCAAAGGAAAAACTTCAGGCTAAGATTAAGGCTGATGCGGAAGCCTTCAAGGATCAACAAAAACTTATCATAGATTTGGGGCAGCTTTCGGATCTTTCGATATTGTCATCCTCCAGCTTGACTGGAGGATCCAGTTCTGCAGATTTAGATTCTCGAATCAAGTCCGAGAATGACAATTTGTTGAGCTTGATTGTGGAGGGTATCGAAGTATTGGTGGATATCCCGATCGACGAGGAAGCTGAAAAAGCTCGTCTCGGAAAACAACGCGCTGAACTTGAGAAAAAGAAAGTGGCCCTGGAAGGTCGACTCTCCAATCCTTCGTATCGAGATAAAGCGCCAGAGGCGTTGGTCAAGCAGACCGAAGCAGAACTGGAGCAAGTCTCATCAGAAATTGCCAAGCTAAAGTCTTAGACTTATTATTTTGGCAAAGGGGTTAACCCCTCTGCCCTTTAACAACTTACGCATGTTTTTCTGGAAGAAAAAAGAAACGCCGCGTCACCCCCTCTGGGTCATCATCCCGGTGATCTACAATGTGATCTTTACACTCATATTTCTGTGGGCGTGGCTCGCAGAACCCATCCCCCGCGCACATGAATACTTGGTGGCCTTGCCGGTCATACTTTTTCCATTTTTAGATCAAGCGATTCCCTCGCTTTTCCCAGTTGGACAAGGTTGGATTATCGTATTCTATTTCCTGACGACGATCGTCTTCAATGCTTTGGGGGGCGCTTGTATTGTGCTTTTGGCACAAAAGATTTCGAAGTAACCTACTGACTCAACAGCAACTTCGCCGCCTCGGCTTTGGTGAGTGAGTCGTGCGGACGAAAGGTCCCATCTGCAAACCCTTTGACCCAACCTCGGTGGTAGGCTTCTTTGATCCAGGGGAGTGTCCATCCAGATACATCGGTAAAAGGGATTTCGGTGTTACAAGAACTCAAACCCCCTGAATCGCTTCGCGATTCTTCCCCCTTGTCAGGGGGAACTATTTTTTCTTCTTCGCAAGAAGGCGGAATAAACCCGTCCATAGCCAAGAGCATCTTGAGGCCTTCAGCCCGTGTCAGTCCCTGGAGTGGACGAAAAGTTGAATCTTTGGTGTAGCCTTGAGTGACTTTTTTTGCAGCGAGATATTGGACAGCAGAGAAATAAGGCGACTGAGGTGAAACATCGGTGAAAAAGGGTTCATCAGCCATTCCCAAGTTCTCAAATCCCTGAGTTCCCAAGTCTTCCCTGAGTCCCACCAGCATTTGCGCAAAGGCTCCACGATCAATCGGGCGGTCCGCATGCAGTTTTCCGTTTTCTTCGCCTTGCAAAAGGCCTTTATTGATGAGCACCGCCAGATACGGATTGGCCCAATGGGTGGGGTCATAATCTCGGAAAAACAGTCGATCTGACAGGGCAGATTCCCTGCGTCCAGCATCATTGACCATAAAGCATCGTACTGGCGTACAAAAATCAACCTCCGCAGCCACCCCAAAGCCTAACGCTACCATAGACGGAAAATGCTCAAACAAATACTGTTGCGCCTCGGAAAAAGGGGCAATATGGATCATCGTGTAAGGAGATGCTTGTTCATAAAAATCATAGCTTCGCCATGTGTCGGTTTCAGAATCTAGATAAAAAGGCGTTTCTCGTACCATTTTAACTTTCCCCAAATCTCCAGAGGGCAGCGTTTCAAGCTCCATGATAAGTCGTTCGATAGTATTGCGATCGAGGTTTTGGAGGAGATTATCCCAGTCTTTGAATTTTATTTCCGGATCTAGAAAACTTTTTTTGATCCCAAACCGATGAGCGATCGAGAGCATGGCTTGTTTTTGCTCTTGCGTATAAGTATTGGACTTGAGGATCTGTGCCAGTCTCCGAGCCCCCCAGAGCCTGGGGAGAAATTGCGCTACAGGAGCATAGATCACGGAATATTGATCAAAGGTTCGGCTGATCACAAAGGGGCCAAAATCAGCAATGCCTCCTCGCACCATATCTGGTACCGCTTCAGAAAGCGCTTCTTCAAGGTTCATTTGATCGAGCGTGAGATTGGTTCGCCAGTTGGTCCATTTTTCCCAGAGGTCTTCGGATTCCACTAATTTCGAAGGGGTTTTAAAAAGTGGTTGCATGAAACCTCCCGAGAAATGAGAGAGGAGGTCGAGGTCCGTATTTTCTGAGCCAAAATGGAGCGTGATCACTGGAGCGGAAATGAGATTTGGGTCATACGATATAAAAGCCTCGCTATCGGTGATCAGCACAAAAGCTCTTTTGTCCGCGTCAACCTCCCAAGGGTTTTCAATAGCTACCATTTCAAAAGCGGCCCTCAAATTGCTTTCTCCCAAAGGTTTGAGGGTCTTGAGATGCGCAAAGAGATCTTTTCGGAACTCATAATTATTTTTAATCCAATCTTCTTTATAAAACCGAAGCGTATCATCCACAAAGCCTATTTTTATTGAGACGTCTTCGCCCAGTCGATCCAGCAAGAAATTGACGTATTCCTGGGACCTGGTCCAGGGATTCCCGTTCATAGACCCCGATACATCGAGGAGGAAAATCACTTCCTCCAGCGGGGCATGTTTTTCGCGCATCGGGAAATGCCCATGATAGACTTCTCCATTGGTTTGATACAGAAGCGTAGGCTCCTTGAGGTTCGACCAAAAAAACCGAGCATTATCCTCTGGGAGATAATCATTTCGTTCAAAAATCATCACCAATTGATGTTGGTATCGCTCAAAAAGAGCCTCATTAAAAAGATTGGTAAAAAAGTGATAGAGCGGGCTATCACTAGCGAGCGAAAAGGCCAGCTCAAAATGATCGGAAGCTACTTCGTCATACAAAAATATCTCTGAAAAATAGATGTCATTTACAAAATCCAGGGAAGTCTGAAAGGAAAGCTTGAGGTTCAAAGTTTCCTGTGGTTTGATGGTTATACTTTGGGAGACAAAGAGCTTTTTGTAGGGTTCGGATCCAAGTCTAAAAAAGAGTGGTTTTTGAGTGTCTTTGGCTTTTTCAAAAAGACGTGTCAGGCGATCTCGACCCTCCAGAATCTGGAAATCTTGCCCCAAAGCATCCACAAAAAAATGCACGTCTTGAGTCTGAGGAAGGAGTGGGAAAAGATACTCAAAAGTGATGGGTTTACTCGAGGTGTTTTGTAGTTTTTGCGTGAGTTTTACTTCGACGTTCTGTGTATCGGGGATCTCAACTTGCCAAGTATAATCGAGACGATGAATATCTGGAAATTCATAAAAAGCGCTTACGCTTGGCACAGCAAACAGCAGCATTAACCCTGCTGCCAGGCAAGGAAGTACGATAGTCAGATGGTGCGGTAGTTTGTTGAATAATCTAAGCATGTCTTTATCTTCTGCTTAGATTGTATAAAAAAAGTGCGCAATATCAAGACAACAAAAAGAGATCGAAGTACGTATGTCGTATGCCGATAATTTGTGATCCCCCATACGAAGACCGCCATACACTTTAAAAGATATTCCGTTTCTTCATGTAGTGCCAAAGCCAAGCGAAGGTAATAACCCCAAAGGTGACCAGTAAAAGAATAATCAAAAGAAAGGTCTCAAAACTTTCTTCGATGTTGTTTTTGACATTCATACCATAAAGACCCGTTATAAAAGCCATAAAAGCTAGTATGGCGGTGAGAAAGGTGGCGATAAGATCAAACCGGATAATGGTATTTCGAAGACTACTCAGTTTGAGGTTCATAAATTCCTGCGTATCGTCGATATTTTCCTTAAGATCTTCGAGCTTATGGACGATATCTTCGGTGGGCTCTGCAAAAAATTCAAGCACGGATTCGATCTCTTCGACGTCTTGGTTTTCTGGTTTTTTTGAAAGATAAAAGTCTTCTAGTTCTTCCTCATCCTCCAAAGCCGTCATCAGTGATTGATTCATTTCAGAAACCGTGGTTTCAAAATTAGAAAGCCTTTTTTTAAGATTGAGGAGTGTTCCGATGATCTCATCACTTACGGTGTTTTCACTTTGGCGAAGGGCTTTTTCGGTGTCTTTTTCTATGATGTCATAATCGGCTTTGAATTTTTGAAAACGTTGCGTAAGTGCGGTTTCCAGTACGATGAATTCAAAAGGGGTCAAAGATCCATGATTGGTATCGAGGGATTTCTTTAGATTTTTGATAAAGCCTTCGTAGACTTCCGGGTGATCAGCATTAAAGAGATAGACCTTATGAGCGCCTATCACCATTTTTAGAATTCCAAGATTTACCACGAGTCCTTTTCCACGAGCGGAAATCGTGATCAGTTGTCGCACCGAAAAGACTGGCCGCAGGTCACGAACATGTATATCAAAAGTCTTCGCTACCGAATGAAGATCGGTGACAATAGATTCGGAGCTTTGGTTTTTGCTAAAAATGATACATTTCATCCATGTTATTATAACATTTTGACGCCGTTATGACAACCGCAAGAGTTTTGTTTAAGCTGGAAAAACTTATTTTATTTTTTGGCAAAGATCGTTCGTTCTTGTAGAATCTTAAAGATTCAAAATCACAAACCAAAAGAATATGTCGAACTGGACGCCAAGGGGCCTGCGTTTTATGTGCTTTATAAAGCTATTATTTTTGGTTTTCGGTTTCTTTTTAGGGTGGCCGACTATTTCAGTTTCCGCTCAAGCTACTCATATGCTCCTTCATTCCGGCTCAGGAGATGATTGGTCTCTACAGCAAAATGACGGTGTTGGAACAGGGGGAGAATTTGGTATTTATCAGTTGACGGCCCCGCGTTTCAAGATTTTTGGTGATGGGAGAGTTGGAGCGGTGCAGTATTGTAATATAGCAGGAGGAGAATGTTTCACGGCAGCTTCTATCGCGGCCTTGGGTGGAGGTTCTTTTGGGGGCGATCTAGGAGGAGTAGAACTTACCGATAGTGCTGATGATATTGTGGGAATTGGAGATGGAATTAATGACACAGTGCTTCTTAATCCAGGAAGTAGTGCAGAGATTAATGCTACAGGCGATTTGGATATGACGGATAATGATGTGAGGAGGGTTAACAGTGTTCGTTTTAATGATGATGGAGGGGATACTAATATCTGGGTTGTGGGAGAGGATGGCTTTGATAATTTCGTGATTAGCTTGGAGGGCGCTGGAGGCGATGACGAATTGCTCATCGGAGCAGATGGAAATGCCGACTTTAAAGGAACCCTATCTGCCGCGAGTTATTGTTTGCCCGACGGAACGGGATGTAAAACGGTTACAGAATTACTCGATAATACGGATAGTCAGGATCTTACGCTTTCTGGCAATACGCTGTCGCTGACAGGCGATGGGACTTCAGTGGACCTTTCGGGGTTTGCTACCAGTATCGATGGGCTTTCGGATGCAGTGGCGCATACGGTTTCTCAAAATATTTTTCTAGGAAATGGGGCTGGGGGGACATTTCCGCTTTTATCAGTCTACAATTCCGGGGTGGGGATCAATACTCTTAATAAAATTAGTACTGGAGATGCTAATACAGGATTTGGTTCAGAGGCTTTACTCAATACCAGTACAGGGGATTATAATACCGGGATAGGATGGCGGGCGCTTAGAGCCAATACGAGTTCAGGCTATAACACGGCGGTTGGTTCTGAATCTCTCAACTTTAATACCGGTCAACATAACACAGCCGAAGGGTATCGTAGTCTTTATTGGAATACTTCTGGGGGATTTAATACGGGCGTAGGAACCATCGCTCTTTCAGACAATACTATCGGAAGCTATAATACGGGAGTTGGAAATAGATCACTCCTGCGCAATGATGAAGGAAGTAACAATACTGCGGTAGGCGTAAGTGCTGGAGAGGGGGTTTCTGGGACTTCTGATTATGATAATAACAGCCTTTTTGGTTATAAGTCTGGATTTGGACTTACGACCGGTTCTAATAATCTTCTTTTGGGATATCAGGCGGGAGATACCATTTCCAGTGGGAGTAATAATATCGTTATTGGGTATGATATAGACACACCGACGAACGCCACTTTGAATGCGCTCAACATTGGAAATCTCTTGTTTGGAACAGGTATAAATGGTACAGGGACGACCATTTCTACCGGGAACATCGGGATAGGGGTAGTGGCTCCCACAAAAAAATTGGAAGTGGATGGGGATATAGAAGTCACCGCCACCAATGATATTTGTATCGCAGGGGGAAATTGTTTGAGTACGGCCGGAGGAGGAACCGATGACCAAAATTTGAGCTTCACGGGCAATACTTTGAATATTGAGGATGGGACGGGCGTGGATTTGAGTCCTTATCTGGATAATACCGACACACAAGATCTAAGTCTTGCGGGAACGGTTATTTCCTTGGTGGCAGGGGGCTCGGTAGATTTGGCCGGAGTGACTGGAGTAGGTACAGATGATCAGGCTTTGAGTTTGTCAGGGAATACTTTGACCTTAGAAGATGGAGGCACGGTCAATTTAACACCCTATTTGGATAATACCGATAGCCAAGCTTTGAGTTTGGTTACGAATACGTTGAGTTTGACAGGAGGAGGCTCGGTGAGTTTGGCCTCATATTTGGATAACACCGACACACAAGATTTGGATCTTACTGGAAATACCTTATCATTGACGGACGGAGGCACGGTAGATTTGAGTGGATATTTGGATAACACCGATACACAGGCTTTGAGCTTGTCGGCCAATACTTTGAGTCTTACGGGCGGTGGCTCGGTGAGTTTGGCCTCATATTTGGATAATACCGATAGTCAAACCTTGGGACTTTCTGGGAACATCTTAAATATTGCCGGGGGTAATAATGTCGATCTATCGAGTTTCGCCGGAGGTTCAGATAACCTCGGAAATCATACGGCGACACTTCCTCTCGATATGGCGACCCAAGATATAGGCGATGCGGGTCAACTAGAATTTACCGATACTTCCGCCGATACTAAAACTTGGATTATCTCAGAAGCTGGTACGGGCAATGGTCTGCTTATGGATTATGATGGGGTCAATAAAGTAACCCTCGAAACTAC
>DATDAE010000061.1:0-4229 GCA_036525565.1 Candidatus Altimarinota bacterium | reverse complement strand
TTTTGAATTTACAAGAAAAACCGGATGTCGAATCTATTGAAGGTCTTTCTCCAGCTATTTCCATCGATCAAAAAACTGCTCCGCGCAATCCTAGATCGACCGTCGGGACTACGACTGAAATATATGATTATCTTAGACTTCTTTATGCTAAAGTTGGAACACCTGTAAATCCTGAAACCGGGGAAACGCTCCAAAAACAATCCCCTGGTCAAATGGTAGATACTATTGATAAATGGGAGGAAGGAGAAAAATTTATCATCCTCGCTCCCGTGGTCAGGGGCAAGAAAGGCGAACACCAAGAAACGTTTGAAAGGATACAAAAGGCCGGTTTTGTGCGACTACGAATCGATGGTCATATTCATACTATCAACGAAGACATTGCGATCGATCCTAATAAAAAACATCATATTGAAATCGTTGTAGATCGTTTGAACAAAGCTGATTTTAGCCGTAAAAATAAAATCCTTTCAGATGGCACTCAGATCGAAGAAAAAAATGATGACCGACTCAGACTACTGGATTCGATCGAAACCGCCCTTAATTTCGGCGAAGGGATTTTGATCGTCCACCGTATGGCCGATGAATCCGACCATCTTTTTTCAGAACATCTTTCTGATCCCAAGAGTGGTTTTTCTTTTCCTCCACTCGAACCTCGACTGTTTTCTTTTAACTCTCCGCATGGAGCTTGTCAGTCTTGTCATGGACTAGGTTATCGTCTTGAGCTTAATCGTGACATGACCGTAAATACCAACCTCTCTATCCGAGAAGGCGGTATCCTCCCTTGGTCAAGCTTGGGGGCCAATGCCACGACTTGGTATATTTCTATCCTTGAAGCTATCGGTCTCAAGTACGGTTTTTCGCTCGATGAACCTATGGGGAAAATCAAAGAAGAAGTTCTAGACAAGCTTTTTGCTGGATTTGGAGATGAGGAATTTAAAGTAAAACTAAGGGGTAATTTTGCCGGGAAAGCCACTATGGCGAAGTTTGAAGGGATCGTGGCGCAAACCGAAAAGAGGTACAACGAAACGGATTCTGACTTTGTTCGAAAAAAATTAAACGAATTCATGATCGAAACCCCTTGTCAGGATTGTGAGGGAACCCGGCTCAATCTCTATGCTCGTAATGTGATCATTGCGAATCAAAATATCAGTGATGTCGCAGGAAGTGATATCCCGAACGTGAAACGATGGATGGAAAGTATTGTGGCCAATGATGAAACCAAGGATATCATCACGCCTATTAAGAAAGAGATTATTGATCGACTGAGCTTTTTGGAAAATGTAGGACTTAGCTACCTTACTTTGTCTCGTGCGGCCAATACACTCTCGGGAGGAGAAGCTCAACGTATACGACTAGCCACACAAATCGGGTCTCAACTCCAAGGCGTGCTCTATGTGCTTGATGAGCCTTCTATCGGACTCCACCAGCGAGATAATGATCGTCTCATCACCACACTCACGAGGCTTCGTGATCTGGGGAATACCGTGATCGTCGTCGAGCATGACGAAGATACTATGAGAGCGGCTGATCATATCATTGAGATCGGACCAAAGGCTGGTAAACATGGAGGAAAACTGACTTTTACCGGAACCCTTGCGGAGATGGAACAGGCTGATACCGAAACCGCTGATTTCTTGTTTGGACGAAAACAAATCAGAATGCCAAAGGTACGTCGAAAACCTATCGGCCATCTCTTGGTCAAAAATGCACATGAAAACAATCTCCAAAACCTCGATGTAAAAATCCCTCTGGGCTGTTTTGTGGGAGTGACCGGGGTCTCTGGATCTGGGAAGTCTTCCCTGATCAATAAAATTGTCGTACCAGCTCTCGCTCAAAAACTCAACCGAGCCAAGAAGCCAGCCGGTCGACATGACGAGATTTTCGGGATCGATCAACTTGATAAACTCATCTCGATCGATCAATCTGCCATCGGACGGACCCCGAGATCTAATCCCGCAACCTATACGGGGATCTTTACCGATATCAGAGATATTTTTGCCTCCACCCCTGAAGCTAAGCTTCGAGGATACAATGGCGGTCGATTTAGTTTTAATGTCAAAGGAGGGCGATGTGAAGCCTGTCGAGGAGATGGGATCAAAAAGATCGAAATGCATTTCCTACCTGATGTCTATGTGCCTTGTGAAATCTGTAAAGGGCGACGGTATAATTCTGAAACCTTGGAAGTCACTTATCGGGGTAAATCTATCGCCGACGTACTCGAAATGACGGTGGAAGAAGCGATCGAATTTTTTGATAGTTTTGGAACCTTGACCGACAAACTCAAAGCTCTCTTTGATGTGGGGCTCGGCTATATCCATCTGGGACAAAGTGCCACCACCCTCTCTGGAGGGGAAGCCCAACGGGTCAAACTCGCCACAGAACTCATGAAACGATCGACCGGGAAAACCATCTACGTGCTCGATGAACCGACGACTGGACTTCATTTTTCTGATGTCAAAAAACTACTCGGCGTCCTCCAAGCACTCATCGACAAAGGGAATTCTATGATCGTGATCGAACATAATCTCGATGTCATCAAATGCTGTGATTACCTCATCGATATCGGACCAGAAGGTGGATCTGGAGGTGGGTATATCGTCGCCGAAGGCACGCCTGAGGAGGTAGCTAAAGTGAAAAAAAGCTATACGGGGCAGTTTTTAGCAGGGATGTTGAAGAAGTCTTAGGTGAATATTTCAGAAAGCCTCCGCTTTTTCACGACTGATGTACTCAGTGAATGAACCTCATATTCAATATTTCTCTCTTGCAGATAAGTCTCAAGGGCTTGCCGATGTGGGGTCTCAAAATTCATCGAATAAAAAGCATAACCATCCACATGTGTATGGAGTTGATTTGTACGAGATCCAATCTCTATACCTCTCTTAGCTAGTTCGTCCAAAAATTCCATCAGTCTCCGGCTCCCTTCCTCGTAGGCCCCTACGTGTAAATGGAATTCAAATTGAGATTGGACTAATCGCCGCTCAGGAATTTGAACCGACTCAGCCTCCAGGAAAGTTTCCAAAGTAACCCAATCTTCCCCCTCTTTAAAGAGGACTCGTCTGTAGGGTATTCTGACTTTTTGTTCCCATTCAGCATAATTCATGATGCGTCGACCACTCTTTTCATTTTCTTTGAGATAGTGTTCATAGTCAGCCACTAAGGAAGCTCTAAATTCTAGGGAATCAAAAAAATCTGGACGCCCTTCTGCCACAAAAGCTTCCCGGTCTTCAACTGTCATTCTGGGTCTCTCTGAAGCTATAACCTCAAGCACCAAAGGCATAAACTGAGACTGATCATCGATTAATTGCTGTCTCAGTTCCTCTTCTACGCTATTTTCGTAAGCTTTCACCCGAGGATCTTCTGGTGTTTTTGCTTTTATTTCCGCTACCCAGTGATCATACTCAGGCACGGCTACGTGACGATTAAAAAGCACTGGCCCGGAATCCAAAGCTGGAACCACAATGTGAAACGTATAACCACTCGCATGAGGATTCTGCCCCAAAAAGGCTGATTTTTCCGTGCGCCAACCTTTATTTTCAGGCAGTATTGAAGGGTGGACGTTCACCACCGTTATCCCCATTTGCTCAAGTATCTGAACCACAAATGGATCCAAAATAAGCTTAAAATTAGAAAGAAAGACAATCTTGGGCGCCGTTTGCATAATGCGACATAAAAGCATGGCATTATAGCCCATCCGTTTCGCCGGATTATCTTTTATCGCTTTGTCATAAGGATGATGAATATAGGAAAAAGATCCGCACTTCTGAAGAGCTCTATCTTCTAAAATTTTAGCATGTTGATCGGGACCGAATCTTCCCTCAAAATCTTGTAATCCAATCAAGAACTCAAGACCCTGCCCTTCCTCTGGGGGAAGAGGCAGAGGCATAAGCCCCTCAACCCGCTGCATCACCACCATGCTAATAAATCGTAAAACATCTGTTTCGATAGCGCCTCCAGGAACCACAACACCTCCCAAATCCAAAACTCCCTCTGGGTGAGCTAAGACATGCTCGACCAAAACTTTAAAATTATCAGCCTCTTTATCAGCTACCAAGGTTACTCTTGCTTCGCCAGATTCTGTCATTAATTTTTACCAATCCTAAAATCTTAAATGCAACAGAGAGATGAGTAGAGTCATAAACAAATGGCACAACTCACAAAGACAGATCGGCAAGAGATCGAGTATCATCTCAATAAGGGATACAACTTCTCAGAAATCGGCAAAATGATCG
>DATDAE010000060.1:0-7022 GCA_036525565.1 Candidatus Altimarinota bacterium | reverse complement strand
AGTTTTTATCAGACGCTCAAGAGGCGGGATGTGAAGTCGTCACGGGAGACAAAATGCTCGTCGCTCAAGCCCTTGAGCAATTCAAAATATGGCACGATAAAGACGTGGATCCAGAAATCATGGAAGAAGCCTTCTTCGTTTAAACCACCGTTCCGGTCTTTTGATAGACATCCATCCGATGGAGGAGATTGAGCACTATAAAGAAAAGTCCACAAAGGAGAACCACGATGACATTCATTTGGTTAAACTCCAAAAGCGAGTTAAAGGCAGCATGAATAGTGGCGGCAAGCAGCATCCCTTCAAGCATTTTTTCTTCTCGGAAAACCGTCGTTTCTTTGAGGTGTAAAACTCGATGCAACAAGGCCGTAAAAGGATGTTGTAATCGTTTTGATTCTTCTTGATAAACTTCGCAAGCAAAATAAGCAATTCCATAGAAATACCCCATGATAGCCGAGAAGCACACATGTGCGGTGACCGAAATCACAGATCTCAAAACGACAAAAATGATCATATTTTTCCCGAGTGCCATATTTGTATCTTGGAATACTCCCAGGAAGTAAATGATGTTTTCGACAAAAGCAAAGCCTAAGGCCACGATAATCGAAAATTGAATAGCATCAGCAATGGAAAGGATATGTTCTTCGTCTGAGAACCGAGTCACAAGATGCTTGATAAACTCTTCGAGCACCCCCACCATGACAAAAAACCAGATAGCATGTTCAAGTCTGGTGTTGAGATAAAAAGCCGCTATCCCAAAAAAGAGACCCGTACCCACAAAAAGAAAGGGGCTTTCAAGTGCCTTTTCCGCTTTGTCTTTAAAGGTAACCATGGTATCGTCCCCTGAAAACACCTCCAGACAAAACATCATCAAAAACACAAAGATAAAGAGCGCTAAAGAAACCACAACGCTGGTCACCATATAAGCCAAAAAAGTATCAAGGCTCGGTATTCTCGTGATATCGGATAAACGCTCAAAAAGATTAATATGTTCTAAATACCAAACGGCCGTATCCCAATATTTTTCGTAGAGCTTGATAGGCATGACCGAAAGCATCCCGGCCAAAAAAGTAAGTACGACGTAGGCTCGCTTCTCGTGATGCTGCGTTTGAAAGAAATAAATCCAGCAAACAATAGGCACAAAAGCAATCAAGGCACAAGTGAGAAGTTCCTGACTAAAGTTAAACAACATACTTTGGGATGAGTGAATTAAAATCAGGTAATTATACCAAATTTTACTTGGCAAGTCCATCCTTTTCGGTATTATTTTGTTGCCGGCAATAATAATGATTTTTCGAAGGCACATTCTTTATTAGAAGAGGTGTGTTGTCTTTTGTAATTACTAATTCACTTATATACCCCATGAGTACTGATTATTCATTCATTGCCGCTCAAGATCCTGAGATCTACAATGCGATTTTAGGCGAAGAAAAACGCGAACAAGAAGGCCTCGAACTCATCCCTTCCGAAAACTATGTATCACTAGCGGTCAGACAAGCCAATGGATCGGTTTTTACCAACAAATACGCCGAAGGATACGTCGGGAAAAGATATTATGGCGGACAAGAGTATGTAGATGTAGTCGAAAGATTGGGCATCGAAAGAGCCTGCGAACTGTTTAATTGTAAATACGCGAATGTACAACCTCTCTCTGGAGGTCCTATGAATGTAGCGGTTTATTTTGGAATTCTAGACGTAGGTGACACCGTCCTTGGGATGGACCTTTCTCATGGGGGACATCTCACCCACGGTCATCCGGTGACGCATGTGGCTAAAGTTTTCAATTTCGTACGATATAAGATGAAAGATCCTGATACCGGCGAAATAGACTACGAAGCCCTTCGAGAAGTGGCTTTAAGAGAAAAACCCAAACTTATTTTGGCTGGGTTTTCCGCTTACACCAGAGAGCTTGATTATCAAAAATTTGTAGATATTGCCAAAGAAGTCGGCGCTATGACCATGATGGATGCTTCTCATATTGGAGGCCTTATCGCGGGAAAAGCATGCAAGAATCCCTTTGATTATGGTTTTGATATCATGACCACCACTACTCACAAAAGCCTGAGAGGCCCACGGGGCGGACTCATTTTGACACGAGACAACGAAGAAATTGCCAAAAAAATAGACCGAGCGGTTTTTCCAGGGCTTCAAGGAGGGCCTCATATTCACACGCAAGCCGCTAAAGCAATCGCCTTTGGAGAAGCCCTCAAGCCTTCTTTTCATGCCTACTCTCTGCAGATTTTGAAAAATGCCAAAGCCATGGAAGCGGTCTTTAAACAAGAAAAAATTAGACTCCTGTGTGGAGGAACCGATAATCACTGTCTTTTGGCGGATGTTTTCGGATCGATTGGCATCACGGGAGGCGCAGCTGAGGAGGTGCTCGATGAAGTAGGGATCACCCTCAATAAAAACTCTATCGCCGATGACGTGCGAAGTTATATGGATCCTTCGGGGATTCGTTTTGGAACCCCGGCGATCACGACTCGCGGCTTCAAAGAAGCTGATTGTGCCAGAGTCGCCGAGCTCATGATCCAAACGATGCGGAGCCCATCAGACGCCGAACTCAAAAAACGAGTCCGAGCCGAGATCAAAGAAATGTGTCTCGCTCGTCCTGTTCCTGAGAAATTTGTTTAAAAAGGTGACATCCTTGACTGAAATCCAAAACTCAAAAACTACGTGAACGGAGAGGTTTCCCTTTGTGTGTTGTCACCCTGAATTTATTTCAGGGTCTTGCTCCTCAAGATTTAAGCTTAAAAATTGTGATTCAAGATGCTGAAACAAGTTCAGCATGACCCTCTGGGAGATCTCTCGACTCACATTCAAATAAAGTCATAGCTTTCAGTCGAAAATGGTTTTAGAAAAAGCCTTTCTGCTCTTCCCAAAGTCTTTTCATGGCCCCCTCTCCTCGCTCCACAAAATCCTCTCCATCGGAGGCATAAAGGACCGCTCGAGAGACGGGGATGATGACCCCGAGGCCATCACGTGAAACTTCCATCACATCTTCCACCGAACCGCCTTGTGCGCCCACGCCCGGCGCCAAGAACCAAGTATGGGGAAGCGCCTTACGAAAAGCTTTCAACTGAGCACCTTTGGTCGCCCCCACCACCGCTCCTACAGATGAAAATCCACAATTCCCGATCGTAGACTGTCCCCAATCGGCCATTTTTTCGACCAATGCTTTTTCAATTCCGGGCTGGAATTCTTCGCTCGAAGGGTTTGAAGTTCGAAGGAGCACAAAGATCCCTCGGTCATGCTCCTCACACGCCTCAACAAAAGGCATCACCCCATCACTTCCCAAAAAAGGATTGACCGTCAAACTATCGGCACTCAAGGGTCCATCTGCTAGATACGCCTTCGCATAAGCCTCACAAGTCGATCCAATGTCATTGCGTTTCCCGTCGATCAAGATCAGCATATCTCGTTCTTTGGCGATTTTCATCAAATGCTCAAGCGCTAAAAATCCATGTGATCCCAGCACCTCAAAATAAG
Source organism: Candidatus Altimarinota bacterium (assembly GCA_036525565.1). GTDB lineage: Bacteria > Patescibacteriota > Gracilibacteria > UBA4473 > UBA4473 > DATDAE01. The sequence continues at coordinate 3,536 of DATDAE010000060.1, read as the reverse complement.
CCATTTGTATCTTGATCCCTACGATATAGGGTTCGCAAGCGATCAACATACGCAGACAAAAATCCGTATAAATTTTAGCCCAAACCGATCGAGGTTCCTCCCCATTTTCTTGCCAGGAAATAGCCTGACTGTGAAAAATTTTAGGAAGCTTATCTCGATCTGGATCAAGTCCTAGCATCAAGCAAGATTTTTTGGCTCTTACTTTTTCGGCAAGCTTATCTGAAAAATTCATCTCGGCTATTATGGTGGAAGTTTCTAAATATCGCAACTGGCGCTCGGTTCATCCAGCTTTACTCATACGCTTAAACTTGAGAACTTGGAGACTTGAGAACTAAAAAATGCTTAACTTCCTAAGTTCCAAAGTCCTAAAGTTCTTGAGTTGCTTCAGGCCTTTGTTTCAATACAATAAGCTTCGTATGAATTTCAAAGTAAAGTCGATCAAAAAGAAGAAAAAAGTGGACGAAAGGCCTTTTTTAGCCAAAAAACGAGCCAAAATACTGGGAGCCATTGCGGTTTTATTTTTAGTGACTTGGGGCGTAAAAGCCATGATGGGGCATGATGTCTCTAAGGGAGCCCGACTTCTTTTTGCCCCGAGCCCACTCAAAAGCGATCAATACGGCAAGACCAACTTTGTACTGCTGGGCGTTGGTGGAAAGATGGAAGAAGGTGGTCGACTCTCCGATTCTATCATGATTGCCTCCCTCGACACCAAGAAAGGATCACTCGCCCTTCTCAGTCTCCCCAGAGATCTCTTTGTGAGCTCTCCGGTGGGAGAACGCAAACTCAATGAAGTTTATGCTGCCGCCAGATTCAAAGCCGACGGAAATGATATTAAAGGTCTTGCCGCAGTGAAAAAAGCCCTGTCAGATTTTACCGGAGTAGATATCCACTACTCAGCGGTGATTAATTTCCGACTCTTTGCCGATATCATCGATGGTCTAGGGGGGGTTGAAGTATTTGTTCCCAAAGATATCGTCGATCCTTTTTATCCGGATGATGATTATGCTTACCAGACGTTTGTCATCCGAAAGGGAAAGCATGAGCTGGATGGCGAAACCGCCCTCAAATATGCTCGAAGTCGAAAAACAACCTCTGATTATGATAGGGCGCAAAGACAGCAGACCATCCTCCAAGCCATGATACGCAAAGCCCTCGATATAAACCTTTTAGGAGATAAGCAAAAAGTTCAGGATTTCTTTGAACTCTACAAACAAAACATCTCCTCTGACCTCAATCTTGTGGAAGTCCTAGGGCTAGCCAAGATTTTGATCGGGGTTTCTTTTAGTCATGATGATCTCGTTTCTCACGTGCTCAATGATGATCCCACGCAACCCGGAGGACTCCTTTATACCCCTGCCAAAGAATTTTATGGCGGACATTTCGTGCTTCTCCCTCAAAGTTTGAGTGACACGCAGCTTTTTTTACACATGACGCTGGATGAACCCGAAATCCTACAAGAAAAAGCCCAAATAGGCGTCCTCAATGGATCTAAAGAGGGGGGCTTGGCCTCTGAAAATGCCGCCAGACTCAGACGACTCGGATTTATCGTTATTGAGATCGGAAACTTTGAAAGTGAAACGCCCGTATTCCGAACCTACGTTCGAGATTATACGGATGGAGGCAAACGCAAAACTCTCAAAAGTCTCAATGAACTCTATGATTTTTATAAAGTTGAAAAAGTACCTCCAGAGGCGATCCCAGAAGACAACTTACTCGATTTTGAGATCATCATTGGAACGAATTAAAAAGTACTCAAGAACCAAAGACTCCAAAGAACCGAATGTTTATTTTGGTTCTTCGGATCTTGAGCTCTTTGGTTCTTTTAATTTAGATCCTTGAGTCCCTCCCTCTTTACTTCTCGCTCTTGAATATACTTCTTTTTCTCATGCCTTTTTCGCCCTTTCCCGAGACCGAGCAAGACTTTGAGTTTCCCATTTTTCACAAAGATTTGAAGTGGCACAAAGGTGTAACCGACTTCTTTGATCTTGTGTTCCAGTCGTCGTATTTCTTTTTTGTGTAAAAGGAGTTTACGGCTCCGCGTCAAATCCTGTTCCTGTTGTGCAAATTCCCACCGGACGAGTTTGAGTCCTTCTAAAAAAGCCTCCTCATCCCGTATCGCGACCCAGGCCGAAGCCATATTGCCTCGCTTACTTCGGAGAGATTTGACCTCCCACCCCAAAAGTGAGATCCCGGCCTCATGTTCCTCTGAGATATCATAATCAAAGCGCGCTTTTTTATTCTGAAGCAAAATCATCAAACAGAGTTATAGAGGATTTAGTCCATTTCATCAAAACTTCATTTTCATTAACCAAGTCCGGACTCTTTGGGAGTCCGGACTTTACCAGATGGATTTAGATGAAATCTTCATGAAGACTTCAGGTTTTCAACGAGGGCTTTTTTGGTACGTTGAGAGGCATGAAAGATTTTGATACTTGGAATCAAATTAAAAAACTTCTGGACGAGAAAAAGAAGGCTCCTTTTATAAAAGCCCGAGATATATGGTTTCTCAAGGTTGGGAAAAATATAGGCCATGAGCAAGATGGAACTGGAGAGGAATTCTTGCGGCCAGTAGTCGTTATCAAAAAGTTTAATGAACGACTCTTTTGGGGGATTCCGCTCACTAGTCGGGACAAACCTCCTTCGAATCTTTACTATTTCCCTGTTGGCGTAATAAATACCAAACTTAATTGGGCTATTCTTTCTCAAGGACGAACTTTTGATAGCAAAAGACTCAAACACAAATTAGGGGTTCTCCCAAAAGATAAATTTCAATATCTAATTAAGGCCACCATCAAAATACTCTTTGATATTTAAAGCCCTCTACCGATGAAGGTAAAGGGACGATCCCGAAGGAATTTAGCAAGATTATACTAGCCCGCTCCAACATAAAAGTCAAACCCCCGGATTCATCAAAACTTCATTTTCATTAACCAAGACCGGTCTCTAGAGACCGGTCTTGAAACTCAAAATCGAACACCTCAAAAAACCCCCATCCGAAAAAATGAGATAAAAGAAAAATCCCGACGACCGCACATTGCGGCCGCCGGGAAACGATCAGCTCAGATCGACGGAACCAAACACCTTCGCGACGCCTTCGTCGGTATTCGCAGCATTCTTCTTCGCGCGATTGCCGTTGGCTGCCATCGTCGGATTTGCCATCTTCGTGATCCACTGTCGTGCCATCATCTGTCGTCGATTCATCACATCTCTCCTGGTGTTTCGCTGGCATTGATAGCCAGCAAGGACCTTACAAGAGAACCCGGACGAAACATTCGCCGGCGTCCTCAAACCAGAGGAGGTCTTCTTCGGAACAAATTTTGGTCAAAAAGACCGGTGGATCAAGAGCTGTCATAAGGAGAGCTCTTAAGATCCCAGGGGGTTCCTCAGTAGCATACTCCAATCCTAAAATCTTAAATGCAACAGAGAGATGAGTAGAGTCATAAACAAATGGCACAACTCACAAAGACAGATCGGCAAGAGATCGAGTATCATCTCAATAAGGGATACAACTTCTCAGAAATCGGCAAAATGATCGG
>DATDAE010000059.1:0-2522 GCA_036525565.1 Candidatus Altimarinota bacterium | reverse complement strand
TATCATCGAGATTCCCGATTTCACCAAAAATATAGATGCCAATTCACACCTTTACACCTGCGAACTAAAACTAGAACGCAACGATTTATTCCCGATCAAGGATTTTCGAGATTTTGATGGCGATTCGCTTTCTGGGGTTTTGAACGTCATGAGTAAAGTCCGCCCTGGAGAAGGGGCCTGGATCCAGATTGTAGCGAAAGCTGTTCCAGATACGGGAATGCATCATTTTAAACTCCAGTGGCGAAGACGATTTGATAAAGTCAGACAAAGATTCCGAGTAAAATATTGGTTCAAGAAAAGTGCCTTAGAAAGCTTTGGCCCAAAGATATCAGAAAAAATATCAGGTAGGACTTATGAGGTCAATCTTCGTATTGCCGCGAGTAGCAATCATAGCAATAGTGATGCCGCTTCAAGACTCAAAGCGCTCCTGGGAGCTATGGCGAATTTTAACACGCTTGATCTTAATCGGCTCAATCCTGGACGTATCATCAAAGGAGATCCACAAAAAAGCCATGCGTTCTCTCAACGCTCCCTCAAAAATAGTTTTCTCGTTTCCACCAAAGAACTCGCCTCTCTCTACCATCTCCCCAATGAGACCGAAGTCCCTAATATCTTGCACGTCCTTTCTCGAAAAGCCGAACCCCCTTCCGATCTCCCTGTAGACAAAAAAGATCCCAATATCTCTTTCTTTGGAATGACCAATTTCCATGGAAAATTCATCCCTTTTGGGATGCAACGAAGCGACCGGCGACGGCATCTGTACACCGTGGGTAAATCAGGATCTGGAAAATCTAAACTGCTCGAGCTGCTCGTCAAAAATGATCTTGATGCCGGTAAAGGTATCGGGGTACTCGATCCTCATGGAGATTTAGTCGATAATATCCTCGAGATGATCCCTGAGCATCGTATCAAAGATGTGGTCATTTTCGATCCCTCTGATATGGAGTACCCGGTGACGTTCAACCCCCTCGCCGATGTGCCCCCAAAGCTCAAGATGCGCGTGACGATCGGATTTATCGAGATCTTCAAAAAACTCTTTGGGGCCAATTGGACGCCCCGACTTGAGCATGTGCTCAGATATACGACCCTCGCGCTCCTCGATACGCCTGGGACGACGATCTTTTCGATTCTCAAGATGTTGACCGATAAAAATTATCGGCAGATGATCGTCCGAAACATCAAAGAGTCCAATGTGAAAAACTTTTGGGTCAATGAGTTTGCTGGGTGGTCTGAGAAATTTGATAATGAAGCCATCACACCACTGCTTAATAAGGTCGGTCAATTTGTGGCCACCGATATGATCCGAAACATCGTCGCGCAACCTGACAATAAAATCGACTTCCGGGGTATCATGGATAACCAAAAAATACTTTTGATGAAGGTCTCCAAAGGGATCTTGGGAGAAGAAAATGCCGCTTTACTGGGAGCCATCGCCATCACCAAAATCTATCAAGCCGCCATGAGCCGGGCCGATATCAAAGAAGAAGACCGAGTGGATTTTTATTTTTATGTGGATGAGTTCCAAAATTTTGCGACCGACACCTTTGATGAGATTCTATCTGAAGCCCGTAAATACCGGCTCAACCTCACGATCGCTCATCAGTTTTTAGGCCAACTCTCACCCCGCATCAGGACGACGGTCTTTGGGAATGTAGGATCGATGGTTTCTTTCCGAGTTGGTGGTGAAGACGCTGGGATTTTGGCCGATGAATACAATCCGAGATTTTCGGCTCGAGATATTATTAATCTAGGAGTACGAGATTTTTATACCAAAATGTCCATCAATGGAGAGCTTCGCGAGGCCTTTTCTGGTCGTACACTCAACATGGAAATTCCCAAAACTAATTTCTCAAAAGAGTGTATTGATTGGTCTCGAAAAAATTACACCAGACGAGCCCATGAGGTAGAAGAAGCGCTCAAAAACTGGGAAGAAAATGCCGTAGGCGAAAGTCAAAAAAATGCCGCCGCCAACAAGTCTCTCCAAGAAGAGGAAGACTTTGAAGAGCCCCTTATATAGCGTGAGGGAAAAACTAGTTTTTCCCCCACGACCCCCCTTTTCTTTAATTTGTATTCGTTCACTCGGGGAACGGCCCCTCGTTCTCTCATGCTTTTAACATACAAATTTTAGCCCCCTCTTGATAAAGAGGGGTTGGGGGAGATTTATCATAAATAGCGTTTTTACCGGCGAGTGGGACTACTCTTTGCCCTCTCCGACTCAGGTAGTCACCACTCGCCAGATAGAAACACCCCTTTTTTGAGATCGTTTTTTAGGCCGCTAATACGGTATTTTTTCCAGTCTGTTCTATCACTTGGTTGATAGCTTTCGCATTGCCTTCCATATAAGCTCTCACGAGTTTTTCTTTGGTCACTTTGCCATCAGCCATTCCATCTACACCCTGCACAACCTTTCCCAGGATATCTCTACTCAAGGCCGCTCTTTCTGCTGCATAAGCGACTGGCCCGAGAGAAGACCTCATCCCTGCACTTTCTTCGGTGATAGCTTCTTCTACGCCAATATCTTG
>DATDAE010000058.1:0-7482 GCA_036525565.1 Candidatus Altimarinota bacterium | reverse complement strand
TCCGATCATTTTGCCGATTTCTGAGAAGTTGTATCCCTTATTGAGATGATACTCGATCTCTTGCCGATCTGTCTTTGTGAGTTGTGCCATTTGTTTATGACTCTACTCATCTCTCTGTTGCATTTAAGATTTTAGGATTGGCTTCAGAATGCTTAATCTCTGCTCGAGAACGAGAATATCAAATCAAAAAATGGTCGAGAAAAAAGAAACTTTATCTTATCCATCAAAAAAACCAAATAGGTCGAGATTTGGCTGAAGATTGGTATACCACCAATGAGTTTGGGTTATGACATTACACTAAGGGAGATGTCTCCGCTCACATCAAAATTATGGAATTTATTCCGGTCGACAATGATGTTTTAAAAAAAGGCCCCCACCTTGCGGCGAGGGCCTTCCTCCCTATATATATTGATGTTTGTTTTACTCAGTGAAAGGGGCAAATGTTTCCCCATTAAATTTAACCAAGGAATAAGCGACATTAGCGTCTCCATTCTGATCAAAAGAAAGATTTTTGATAATACCCTCATTGAAACCTTGGGTTGCGTAGAGTCCATCTCGGATAGCTTTTGTGTCATTCACATCAGCCACTTCCCGAAGGACTTTGGCCAAGACTTCGACCCGATCAGCGGCTGTCGCTGCGAAAGAAACAAAGGCTGGATCTTCGTTGTACTTAGTTTTGTAGTCGGCGAGAAGCGCTTGTAATTCGACGGAATCTTCTGGCACTGAAAAATCAGCTCCGACAATACCACCGATTGATTCAATATATTCTTTGTGTTTAGCTATGATCGCGGGATCTGCGGCCATCACCTCATTGGTGATGATCGGAAGTTTTACTTCTTGTTCTGCTAATTGTTTGATAATAATATCACCTTTGTTTGGGCTTTGTGGAATCAGATAAATCGCATCAACCCCTTCTATGTTTTTGATTTTAGTGATTCGTGTTTTGAAATCAGACTCAGTCGAGAGAAAGCTTTCGATGATGAGTTCGCCTTCATATTTTTTCTTGAAGGTATTAGCAACGGCTACGGCATAATCTGTCTGTTCGTGCAGTACGGCTATTTTTTTGTATCGAGGATTGGCATAATTTGCCATTACCTTGGCTTGAGAATCATCAGAAGGTGTGGTTCTAAATACGAAATCTCCCGCATCCGTTATTTCAGGACTTGAAGAGAGTGCCGAGAATAAAATAACTTCAGCTTTTTCTGAAATAGGCGCTATGGCCAAGGTTTCCCCAGAACAAACAGCCCCAAGAATGATTTTTACTTTGTCGACGTTTATGAGTTTCTGAGCAGCCTTGCTCGCATCTCCTGGTGCACATTTACCATCTTCCCAGATGATTTGGAGTTCTCGTCCATTGATACCACCATTTTGGTTTATTTGTTCAATTTTGAGGTTTACAATGTTTTGATCAGTGATCCCATAAGCCGCAGCTTCTCCCGTAAGAGAACCAATCCCTCCTATCACAATAGGTCCGGTTTCTATTTTGGCCTGGACGGGAACTTCGTCGGTCTCGGTATTAGTTGGTTCGGATTGGTGTTGACAACCCACCAGCAACAAGGGACACATGAGTAATACTAGATATTTTTTTATCATCGTTCTCAAAGGTTATAAAATAACTTTCAACTGGTATTGTAGAGGATTCGTTTTAAAATGAGCAAGTTTTTCACTTTTGACTTTTATTTTTGTTGGGCATCTCTATCATAGATTCAACTTTTCTTTAAATCCCTCAATCATCATGAAAAAAATAGCTATTAACGGCTTTGGCCGGATCGGTCGGTGTGTGGCCCGTATTATTCTCAGCGAATATGCAGACCAGCTTGATTTAGTAGCTATCAATGATCCTTCACCGTCTGATCAGACGACGCTTCTTTTTGAATACGATAGTAATTATGGGAAATACCCAGGCACCGTTACCAATGACGCCGATGGCACGATCCTCAATGTGAACGGGAAAAAGATAAAAAAATACTCCACCCGTGAAATATCAGAATTGCCTTGGGGAGATTTGGGAGTGGATATTGTCCTCGAGTGTACGGGGGTATTCCGAACGGCTGAAAAATGTCAGCCGCATTTAGATCAAGGAGCCGGCAAGGTTTTGCTTTCAGCGCCTGCAAAGTGTGATAATTTTAAAATGATTGTGTTGGGGGTGAATGAGCAAGAATTAACTGGAGAAGAAAAATTTATTTCCAATGCCTCTTGTACCACCAATGGTCTGGCGCCTATGGCTAAAGCTTTACATGAAGCCTTTGGGATTGAGTCAGGCTTGATGACCACGATTCATAGTTATACCAATGATCAAAATATTCTGGACGTAGGGCATAAAGATATTCGTCGAGCGAGAGCCGCGGCTTTGAACTTGATCCCTACGAGTACCGGAGCCGCTAAAGCGGTAGGAAAAGTCCTTCCAGCTTTGAATGGGAAACTCAATGGACTTTCGATCCGAATTCCAACCCCGACGGTTTCACTCGTGGATCTTGTGGTAAAACTCAAGAAGCCCGCGACCGCAGAAGAAGTCAACAAAGCGCTCAAGGCGGCTTCGAAAAAAATGCCTCACATTCTTGGCTATGAAGAAAAACCTTTGGTGTCTATGGATTACAAAGGTGACAGTCGAAGTTCCATTATCGATGCCGCAGAAACCATGGTCATCGGTGACCAAGTAAAAGTGCTAGCTTGGTATGACAATGAATGGGGTTATTCGAGCCGTATGGCCGAACTCGCGGTGAAGCTCTAGTTTCTTCTCATGATCGTTTGATTTTCCTGATGGCCCAATTACTCCACTGTTTTAATACCAGTAAGATACAAGGTGTTAAGAGAAGGGTTAAGACTGTTGAGAGTGCCATCCCATAAATAATCGCAAACCCAAGTCCTTGCCAGATGGGATCGGAAAGAGCGAGCGGGAGCATCCCAATCACGGTGGTGATAGAGGTGAGGGCGATAGGTTGCATACGAGCCATACAGCCATCGATCAAAGCGTCTACAAATTTCCCGGTATGGTGGTGATTGATTTGGTCGATGAGGACGATATCATCATTGACGATAATCCCGGCCAAGGCCACAATCCCGATCATGGTCGGGAAAGAGATAGGCGTTTGTGTCAGCCAAAATCCCACTAAAACCGCGGTGAGTGAGAGCGGGATAGCCGCTACAATCACGAGTGGTTGGACATAAGAATTAAACTGCAAGACTAAGATCATACCGATCAAAAATATGGCCAGGATCATAGCATTTCCCATTTCGGTGATGAGTCGCTGACCTTGTTCATTATCTCCTCCGATCTCAAAACTGTCTCCAGGCCATTTATCGAGAAGGCTGATAGCTTGATTGAGTTGCGTTAGAAATTGTGAGGCCGTGCCTTTTCCATCGATATCAGCGCCTACGGTGACGGTCCTTTTCCCATCTTGATGACGGATGATCGATCGCTGTGGTCCGATTTCAAAGTGCGTAAATTCTTCGAGCGCGACATAATCACCAGAAGGGATTTTGATCGGGATTTCTCCGATTATTTCTAGGGTTTTAGGATCATTCCACTGAGTCTCCCCTGCAAAATCGAGTCGCATCTCCACATCTATTTCGTCTTCACCTTCGGTGATCTGGAGGACTCGAAGTCCTTCGACAGAGGCTCTCAAAGTTTGGGCTATTTGGTTGAGTGAGAGGTTGAATTTTTGTAATTTGAGTCGATCAATTTTCCAATTGATTTGTGGGAGTACATCGCCTCGATTATCCACGACGTTTTTGAGCCCTACCCCATTGTCTAGTTTCATAGCTCCTAGTTTTTGGAGTAAATCATTGGTCACGAGTTCTAGGTGATCGAGGTTTTCACTGATAAGTCTGATCTCGATTTGTGAGCTTCCAGATGGTGGTCCGCCTTCAAACTCAGAGATGGTGACCTTGGCGTAGGATGGCATGACTTGTTTGAGAGCCTTTTCGATTTCGCGAGAAGCGTCTCCTGATCCGATGGTTCGTTCTTTCTTTTCTTGAAGATTAAAGGTCAATCCGATGACTTCTTCTTCTGGGGTCCCGCCTCCACCACGCAAAACGGATGGATCAAAATTAGACACTTGTCCCACGGTGATCACCATATTTCGATAATCAGGATTGCCTTGATAGATAGGGAGTACGGCGTCTTCGATCAGGGGGATCAGTTTTTCCGTTGCTTCTAATTTGGTGCCTTTGGGTAGTTCGATTTTGGCGGTGAAAAAGTTTTCATCCGATCCTGGGAATATCTCGACAGGGATTTGCCCGGCAAACATCAAACCCAGAGAAAAAAGTAAGGCCAAACCAGCCACTCCCAGGGTTATATAGACGCCTTTGGTGGAGTTTAACAATTTTCTCATTCGAGGTTCATACCAAGCTTTCACTTTGAGGAGGAATGAATTTTCTTTGTGAGCCTTGGGTGGTATGAGGGTGAAAAAGAGTGCCCCAAATACCGGTACCAAGAAAAGGGATACCAGCAAAGATGCCGTGAGGACAATCGTAACGGTGAGTGGAATGACGCGAATATATTGGCCAGAAACCCCTGTGATCAAGAACATCATCGGCAGAAACGCAAAGATGGTCGTACAAGTTCCCGTGATAATCGGCCAACGAAAAACGACCAAAGCATTGGCGGCGGCGGCAACGGGGGTTTGTTTTTTATAAAAAATATTCTCCGATATGCCCTCCACAATGATAATCGCATTATCCACCAAAAGACCTACCGAAAGAATGAGCGCAAAAAGCGAGAGAAAATTAAAAGTCTCCCCTAGCGCTTGCAGCATCCCAATAGAAACCAGCATGGAAAGCGGTATAGCAATAAAAGCGAGCAAGGCTTCTCGCCACCCCAAAGCAAAAAGCAGTATAATGGTGATGAGTACCAGCGTTTGGCCTCCATTACCAATCAGCCGATTGAGATCTTTTTGAATATCATCAGCGGCATTAAAGACTTCATTTACCTGTAAATTCGCAGGGAGTAGGCCATTGGTTTTATAGGTTTCTACCATCCCGAGCATTTCTTCTACCGCTCGGGCGACATTGGTCTTGGCTTCGCTCTTGATGGCGTCGAGCGTGATAGAAGGTTTGAGAGCTTGTCCTACGGAGAAGTAGGTTTTGACATCCATTTTATCAAATTCTCGTCTGATTTCGGCAATATCAGAAAGTAGGATGATTTGCCCATCGATCTCGCGAAGGGGTAATTCAAAGAAATCTTCTACACTTTTGAGTTGGCCTTGGACTCTGAGTTCGACGGTTTCCCCATCGACCGAAATTTTCCCCATGGGGATATCTCGATGGGCCGCCTGGATGGATTGAGCAACTTCTTCGACTGAAAATCCAAAACTTCGCAGCTTGATCGGATCAAGATAAATATGAAACTGGTCCTCCGGAAGCCCTGAAATCAGGACATCTTTGACGCCCTGAACATTTTCAAAATCTTCTTGGAGGGCTTCAGCGAACTGTTTGAGTTCCGAAAGCGCAAAATCTCCTGAAAGATTGAGGGTCAAAATCGGGAGATTATTAGCACTGGCTTCGATGAGATCAGGACTATCGGCGATGGTGTCTGGGAAACCTCGCTCAGCATCATCAAGAGCTTCTCTGAGCTTTTGCATATGCTGGACCATTTCGCCTCCGGCTTGAAACTCTACCGAGACGATCGAAAGTCCCGCCCGAGAAGTAGACGTATATTTTTCGAGATCATCGAGTTTTTTGACTTCTCGTTCGATTTTTTCGGTGATGAGTTTTTCGACGTCTTGCGCGGAAGCTCCTGGCCATACGGTCGAGATGATGCCTATGGGGACTTCCACATCAGGGCTACTTTCTCGTGGCATGGACTGGTAGGCTAAAAGCCCCCAAATCAAACTCATCAAGGCCAAAAGAAAAGCCACACGGCTTCTTTTTAGTAAAAAAGTCCAGATGAGCGAAAGCTGACTCATGGTTTTTTGATTTTAATTTTTTGGCCCGCATAACTTCGACTTCGGTATTGGACGACCAAATCGCCTTCTGATAGCCCTTCGATGACTTCGATCGCACTGGCTCTGAGTTTACCGACTTGGACTTTTTGACGTCTTGTGAGCCCATTGCCGTCTACGACAAGCACTTCGGCACCATCGGGTTCGAAAGAAATAGCGCTCAAAGGGAGGGTATTCTTTTGGTTCCCGTTTGAAGGTAATAAGATCCTCCCTATTTGTCCGACCAAAAAGGAAGCTTGATCGCTTGATGCGAGGATGAATTCAACTCGCATTTTTTGGCTTTTAGGATCGATACGAGCGTTGAGCCCTTTCTTTTCTACCGAAAAAGTTTGGTCGTCTACGGTGATGTCAAAATTAGATTGCGCATTTAAACGCTGATATTCGGTGATAGAGAGAAAGGCCACACCTTTTTTGGAAGACTCAGGATTGGTGAGTTTGAAAAGCGCCGTACCTCGGTTGACCTGTGCGCCAATGTTGATGAATTTTTCAGAGATAATCCCCGCAAAAGGAGCCCGAACGATCAAATCGTTTTGAGAAATACTGGCGACCCGGAGCTGATTTTCAGCATTGGTGATCTGGTTGTTAGCGCCACTAAGGCCGAGTTCATAGGATGTTTGAGCATTTCGGTATCGGTTCTCAGCACTCAAAATAGAGAGATTTTTACGTTCTTCAGCGGTACGAGCTTCTTCTAAAATATTACTCAAACTTGAGATATCCCCATTCATAGAGGCCCTGATACTAGTGACTTGGGTCAGCAGGGCTCCAAGATCGGCTTCATTGAAATATTGATTGAGGACCGCGCCCCTCACGAGGCCCTCAAAACCATTAAAAGTGGTTTGGAGTTTTCGTGCATAATTGAGACGATCCTGACCATATTCGAAAATGACGGTGAGATCATCAGTATTGGGAAGTATTAAAAGATTACCAAAATCTCGCTGGAGGGCTTGTACTTCATTCCAAACTTTGAGTCTTCCTACTCGATCACGTCCCCCTACGGCGGCCCGGGCTTCGCCTTCGATCGAACGATATTGATTGGAAACTCCCAACCATTTATCCATGAGGTTGAGCGCTTGGCTAAATGAGTTTTCGGTGTTTTTGGTTTGATTTCTCAGTGATTCGATAGATTTTTGGAAATTGACGAGTTCTTGACGATAGGTTTGATCGAGATCGCTTTCGGCATTTTCCAGCGCAATCTTACTCGATTCGATCGAAGCGGTATTATTCATCCTCGTGCTTTCGAGGGTGGCAATAGCATTTTGATAGTTGATAGCGGCTTGATCAAAAGTCGTTTTGAATGTGAGGAGTTTTTGGCCTTGAGCGACTTTTTCACCTACTTTTACATGAATATCCCCAACCGTTGAGCCTAGCTCTGAGGTGATATCGACTTCGGCATCAGACTCGATGGTGAGGAGGACTGAGCGATTCCCTTCCGGAGTCCAAGCTCCATATTCAAGTACCTCAACTTCGTTGAGATTTTGTGGCATCGCTTCCAGATCTTTGGGGGATTCCTCCGCCGAAGGCTTCATAAAATTTAAAACGG
>DATDAE010000057.1:0-3440 GCA_036525565.1 Candidatus Altimarinota bacterium | reverse complement strand
AGAATTGGGAAAGCAGTTCAAGCACCAATAGTTTGGGACTATAAATGAATAGAACAAAGAAACCAATGTCATGCTGAACTTGTTTCAGCATCTTGAATCAAAATTCACAAGCTTAAACTTGTTAGAGCAAGACCCTGAAATAAATTCAGGGTGACAAAAAAAATCAGGAAACTTATTTTTGAAAATCCGGGTTCTCGGGGAGTGAAAGTTGACCAACCCTCTTTTTTCCCGAAAATAGGGAGCAATGAAACCAGTCACCAAAGCCATTTTGCCCGTCGCCGGTATGGGCACTCGATTTTTGCCAGCCACCAAAGCGCAACCCAAGGAGATGCTGCCGATTTTTGATACCCCAGCGATCCAATTTATCGTAGAAGAAGCCGTCAATGCCGGCATAACTGATATCATCATCGTCACCGGTCGAAACAAACGAGCGATCGAAGACCATTTCGATACTAACTTTGAATTAGAATATGCCCTCAAAGAAAGAGGCAAAGAAAAAGAACTCAAACTCGTTCAAGATATTTCCAATCTCGCCAATATCGCCTACGTCAGACAAAATCAACCACTCGGGGATGGTCACGCGATCCTCTGTGCCGACCACCTGATCGAAGATGATGAACCCGTCGTCGTGCTTTTTGGGGATGATATCGTCGACAATCCCGGCGGTCCCAATGCCGTACAACAGCTCCTCGAAGTCTACGAAGAAACCAAGAACTCGGTCGTTTTGCTCGAAGAGATTGATATGAAAGAAAGCTACAAATACGGGATCGTTGGATTTGACCAAATTATGGAAAAAACCGTCAATATTAAGGCTTACGTGGAAAAACCAGCCCCTTCTCTCGCCCCTTCTAATTTGGGCGTCGTGGGTAAGTACATCATCACGCCTGAAATCATGGCCCATTTACGAGAAACCAAAATAGGAAATGACGGAGAAATACGCCTTGCGAATGCCTTTGCCAAAGTTTTGAGTAATGGTGGACATATTAGTGGAAGAATCCTAGAAGGCGTGCGTTTTGATACGGGAGACAAACTTGGATTTCTAAAAGCCACCCTTCATTTTGCCCTCCAGACTGAAAACTATTCTGCGGCCAAAGCCCTTCAAGCGTTTTTACAAAGTGAACGTTGATTTTCACAGGGTTTTAAGGTATAATAAAGTGTTATTAATAACATCGCCAAATGAATCACACTTATGATGAAACCATCCAAGAAATGCTTACTCAAGCTGAAGCCCTCAAGTTTGAAGGTCGATGCCAAGACTCTATCAAGCTCCTCGAACAGGTCATTATTATGGAGCCGCTTTGCTCTGAAGCCTTTGAGGAAATTGGTGATAACTATTTGACGAACCGGGAAACCGCCAAAGCTAAAAAAGCCTTGGATCATGCCCTCAAAATAAATCCACAATCTTTTAATGCCCATTATTTGATGGGATTTTTATACTCATTGGATGAGTCTTGGCGAGATTCGGTCACCGAGCTCCAAAAAGCAGACAAACTCTCGCCCAATCATCCTGAAATTCTACGATGTCTTGGGTGGGCTTTTTATAATGCCAATCGAAAATCACAAGGCATATCCGTCCTTGAGCGATCTCGAAACCTCAATCCTTTTGATCCTAATATCCTTTGCGATCTAGGCGTTTGCTATATGAATTCCGAACAATACGCCGAAGCTTCTAAGTGCTTCGAACAGGCCCTCAAAATAGATCCAAACTCAAGCCAAGCCAAAGAATGTCTCCAAATGCTCAAGATGCTTGATGGTGGACTCGAATAAATTATACCGCAAGATCCAACTTGATCCCAGGACTCATCGTCGAACAAATCGTGACAGTTTTGATGTAGGTTCCTTTCGACCCTGTTGGTTTAGCTTCTAGTATGGCGTTATGGAGCGTTTTAAAATTCTCCACCAAATCAGCTTCGGAAAAAGAAAGCTTTCCAAACTTGGAATGAATAATTCCATGTTTATCATTTCTAAATTCAAGTCGTCCTCCCATCACTTCTTTCACCGTTTTTTCAATATCGGTCGTAACCGTTCCTGATTTAGGATTTGGCATAAGGCCTTTTGGACCCAAAACTCGAGCCGCTTTAGCGAGACTTTTCATCATAGAAGGTGTGGCAATAGCGACATCAAAATCAGTCCAACCTTTGATAACTTTTTCAACAAGATCGTCACCACCCGCTTCGATAGCACCAGCGGCTTTAGCCGATTTGATGTGTTCATCTTCACAAAAAACGACAACCTTTACGACTTTACCCGTCCCATGCGGAAGCGTTACGGTGGTTCTGATCTGTTGGTCAGCGTGTCTTGGATCAATCCCAAGGTTATAATGAACTTCTGCCGTAGCATCAAATTTCACCTTGCTTGAGCTTTTTAAAAGCTTTATTCCATCTTCAATAGAATAAAGAGTTTCGATGCCGATGGTTTCGCTGGATGATTTCCAGGCTTTTGAGCGTTTCATGATATAAAATTTAAGTGGTAGTAGCGCTAGGTGTAAAGCCTAGCTCCCACGAGCTAACTTAGGAACTAAGTGAACTCAGGAACTTAGGAACTCTTTTTTTAAGTTCTCAAATTCTTAAGTTCTCAAGTTCTATAAAGAATCTAGGCCTTAACCTCTAACCCCATTTGACGAGCGGTTCCAGCGATAATCTTGGCCCCAGCTTTCACATCATTAGCATTGAGATCTACCATTTTTATATTGGCAATATCTTCGAGTTGTTTTTGGCTTATTTTCCCCACTTTTTCAATATGTGGTTTGCCTGATCCTTTTGCGATACCCGCTGATTCTCTGAGTAAGTCTGCAGCTGGTGGTGTTTTAAATTCTAATTCAAAAGATTTATCTTCAAAGACATAACAAATCACAGGGATTTTGTACCCCTTGGCTTTGAATTCAGCCGTACCATCATTAAATTGCTGACAAAAGGCCTGAATATTGACTCCATATTGTCCAAGTACTGGCCCTACTGGTGGCGCTGGGGTTGCCGCTCCGGCAAGCAGTTGGATTTTAAATTTTTTCGCGTACGGTTTTTTTGGTGCCATATAAATATAATCAAAGCCGAGTATTTATATCTAAATGCCTTTGAGTGTCAAGAAAAACTTATAAACTTAGGGACTTAAGAACTTAAGAATTAAATACAACAAAAAATATTCCTAAGTTTCTAAGTTCACAAGTTCTCAAGTTTATCTAAACTTTTGGAATAACTTGCTCAAAACCAAGCTCTACTTTGGTATCTCGATCAAACACATTTACGAGCACCGTCACCTTCCCTTTAGCTTTATTAATATCAGAAATCTTTCCTTCAAAATTAGCGAAAGCCCCTTCTTTAATTTTAACCGGGTCGTTTACTTTTAGTTTGATATCCGCCATAGGTTCGTCCGCTCCCATCCGACGTTGGATTACACCAAATTCTTCAGCCAAAACTGGCACTGGCATATTCCCAGAACCGACA
>DATDAE010000056.1:0-6916 GCA_036525565.1 Candidatus Altimarinota bacterium | reverse complement strand
ATGCCTCCCAGCAACGCCTCTACTTCCGCGTTTTGACCGTGATTTTCATCTTCGACATCTTGCTCGCTTTGTCTCGCCACACTAGCACGGATCGCTGAGGCCACCGCCGAACTGATACCAAATTGCTTATCAAAACTTTCCTTAAACGCCAAAAGCGCTCCAAGTGCTTGGGTCAATTCTGATATTTGAGGGGCTTCTTCTATGGTCATTATAGCATATTTTAACACCAATAAAGAGTATTGTAAAGGCTTGATACCTAATACCTAATACTTAATACTACAATAGATGGCCAAACCAAAAGATCCCGAATTTAAATTTAATGCTAAAGACATCCCCGTAGGCCCTGGGTGTTATCTTTTTTATGGAGAAGAAGACGATTTACTCTATGTGGGCAAGGCCAAAAACCTCCGAAAACGAGTCACAAGCTACTTTCAAAAAGACCACGAAAGTAACCGCACCACCGTCATGGTCAAAAAAATAAGGCGCATTGAAACTCGTCTTGTAGGGTCTGAAATCGAATCCTTGATCCTCGAAAACAACCTCATCAAAGAATACATGCCTCGGTTTAATGTCAGGCTGAGAGATGACAAAAACTTTATGTATATTCGGATCACCAAGGAAGATTTTCCCAAGATGGAGCTCGTACGAAAGATGGTCAAGGATGGGAGTACTTACATCGGACCCAAAACCTCTACCAAAAATCTCCGTGAAACGATCCGATTTTGTCAGAAGTTTTTTGGGGTGCGGATGGTCAAACCCGGACAAGACTACTATCTCAATGTCGTCTCCAGCGAAAAGATATCTGCTGCCAAATATCAGAGCCATATCGAGGATATGAAGAAGTTTTTGAAAGGGCATACCGGAGAAGTCGTCAAAGCCCTGCAAACAAAAATGATGGACTTTGCGAGTGAGAAAAACTTTGAAGCCGCTGCCAAAACCAGAGATCTCCTCGTCTCTATCCAAGGGAGTACCGAAAAACAGGTCGTGGCTTTTACTGATGGGATAGACCGAGATTTTGTGAATTTCGTGAGAGATGAGCATCGGGCTTATTTTATCCGTATGGCCTATCGGGAAGGCCGATACCGAGATCAAAATGAAGTCACGCTAGAAGCCGAAAGCTTCGAATCTGACAGCGACGTGGTAGAAAAATTCTTGCTGCAATTTTATGAAAAAGTCTCTGATCCTCCCAAAGAGATTGTGCTTCCTTTGGATCTAGAGAGTTCGTCCCTGGTTGAATCCCTTATCCAAATAAATCTCTCGCACTCCCAAAAAGGCGATAAAGAAAAAGTCCTCCGGATCACCAAACTCAACGCGGAAAAGTTCCGAGACACCGAAAATCTAGCCGCTATGTCGCACGAAGAAAACTTTGCCAAAGCCCTGCCCGAACTCGCCAAGGCGCTCGATCTCAAGGTCCCCCCGCGTCGAATCGAATGCTATGATATTTCTCATTTTGCCGGCCAAGGCACCGTGGGGTCGATGGTGGTCTTTGTGGACGGCAAACCGGCCAATAACCAGTATCGACGATTTCATATCAAATCGCTTGAAGCTGGAGCTATTGATGATTTTGCGTCGATGGCTGAAGTCTTAGGAAGAAGATTTGGTCGTACCGAACCCCCTTCAAGACCGGTCTTGGGTGAAGAAATCACCATGAAACCCGTCAAAACTAAAGCCGACTGGAAGACTTACCATGACATCCGAGAGAAAGAAATCTTTCACCGGTATCACGGTACCGATTTTGAGTACAACCGGGACCATCCTGATGAGAAGAAAAAAGATAAACACCCTTTTGTTTTTGTGAAAGAAGGTGAAATCATAGGCACGGTTCGACTCGACCATAAAGGCAAAAAACGAATCATCCTCCGACTTTTTGCCATTCGTGAGGAACTCCAAGGCAAAGGCTATGGATCTCAAGCCATGCAACTGATCGAAGACTACACCAGATCACAAGACCGGTCTGAGATAGTGCTCAATGCCAATAAAGCTACCGTACCTTTTTATGAAAAACATAACTTTGCGCTTGAGTTTTGGAAAGGCGACACCGATCTCGAGGATAGTGTTCCCATCGGGAAAAAACTCACCCCCGTGAAAGAAAAATGGGAACACCCCGATCTCATCATTCTCGATGGAGGGAAGGGGCAGTTGAGTTCGGTTCTCAAGTCCTCAAGTTTTCAAGTTCCTGAAGGTTTTGATCCCCAAACCCAGATCATCGCCCTCGCCAAACGGGAAGAACAGATTTTCAGGCCTGGGACCAAAGAACCCCTCGAACTGGATTTTAATAATCCCGCCCTCAAGCTCCTCCAACGCATCCGTGATGAGGCGCATCGATTTGCCATCACGTTTAATCGGGCTATCCGAAAAAAGACCGCTATAAAGTCCGCCCTCGATGAAATCCCAGGGATCGGCGGCGCTACCAAGAAAAAACTTATGGCCCACTTTGAGACGGTCGCCAATATCCGAAAAGCGGAAGATGGGGCGCTTTTAGAGATTCTCAACCAAAAACAATTAGAGAGTTTACGAAGGCATCTGTGATTTGCGTTTTCTCATGCAAAACTATAAAAGTAGAGGGCATGAAAAAGCTTCTCCTTCTCTGTTTTATAGCTCTCCCGTTGACGGTAAAAGCCGCCCTCCCTATCCAACCCCCGATCGCTGATCCCTTGTACTCCAAATATCGGGAATGGGCCTACGCCCAGATCAATCCTACGCTCGATCAGTGTGCTAAGTTTGTCAATCGGATGCTGCTGACACGCTTTGGGATTTCGAGCTATGGTGATGCTTGGAATCTCCAGCTTGCCCCAGAAAATCAAGCTTATTTTGACCTCCTTTGGCGAGTAGATGAAGCTGATTTTGATCGTAAAAATGACTTTAAACTCTATGACTACACCAGTCGCATAAAACACTTTGAACAGTTGTATAAAAAATTAGATCAAGACAATGCTCCCATAGGCGTTTTAGGCTTTATGTATTATTATTCACAGCACAAAGAAAAAATTCCCAATGGACGATATGACCTCCCTCAAACCCATGTTGCTTTTTTGGCGGGACGAGATACTTTTCCTATTTTCAATCACACCGATACCACACTTTCGGTTGAAGACCTTCTCGCTCTCCAGCATGGGCAGATTTGGGACTTTGAAAGACCTTTTGTCTTGAGCCGAATACCCCTCGAACAAAGACTCGCCCCAGGCGAAACGCTCACGTACGAAGATTATCTGGTGGAAGATCAATTTAAAACGTCTCGAAATACTAGCCTCTTGAACATTTTTCTAGACAAACACTGGTACAATCGCAAAACCCCGCTCCTGCGTCCTGTGAGTTATTCAAGACTCAAGGAAAACATCGTTGAGGCCGTCCAACAACAACGGTGGCAACTTGAGAGTCTGGGGCCTATTACGTACGTCTCTGGAGCGGCTTTTGAATCCATCCCATTCCCTACCAAAGATCCTTGGAAAGAACGACTTGGATCCGTCTTTCAATCGCTCAACAAAAAATCCTGGAAGGATATTCCCGTGGTGCCTATTCCGAAATATTGAGGAAAACATTCCCGAGTGGAATCTGAATAATTGAACTACATGAACCGAGGGATCTTCCTTGGTGTAGTCTCATAAACTAGGATCATTTTTTATCAAAAAACACACTATCGAAGATTTCTCCGCTCACATTGAAATAACGGAATAATTTCCGGTCGAAAAAGGTTACTTCTCAATTTCCTTCAGCCCGAGCTGCCCATTCCCCGCTCCATGAAGCCCCATCACGCTTGAAGCATTTCGACATCCCCAGAGGAGCTGGGTAGTAAAGTCTTTTTGGTGCAAAATTCCGGCAATAACCCCGACTGAAAAAGCATCCCCGGCTCCGAGGGTATCAATCTTTTCTGTTTTGAGAGAGGGCATATGATAGTGTTCTGATTTGGTAAATCCCTGAGCGCCCCGGTCTCCATCGGTAATCACCACTTTCTTGATCCCCTGTTTCATAAATTTTTCGGCGATATGACGAACATCATAAAGATGCTTACTTTTAACCATTTTTGAGTTACTGATGCAATGACCAAAGATCGTTTCACAATTACCCTTAACTTCCATTTTCTTGGCTTGAAGTCCGGTGAAGTTTTCTGATTCTTCGCGATTAAGAATGAGAATATCTACCACGGGAAAAAGATCCTGATATTTTTTCATCCCTCGTTTGAATTGCGTTTTCCCTGGGTTCCAAGCCCAAAGGGGTTGTGGATCTGATGCTTTTTGGCTTTGATGATGGGCCTTCCAATACGGTACTTCCCAGAGTAAATGCTCGGAAGATTCGTACAAATGTGCCGTATAAAGACACTTAGCTTTGGGCGCTTCTTTGATCGTACCTTTTGGGATTCCCATGAGGTCGGTCTTGCGATGAAAAACTGTCCGATGCCCTGTGTACGAATTGAGAATGATCGAAAAATGAGAATCTTGTTTGGTATCAAAGATAACATGACTGATATCTACTTTAGCTTTCTTAAATTCATTGAGAAGATAGTTTTTGTACACGTCATCCCCCATCACGCCGTATGCCGACGTCTTGAGCCCGAGCTTGGAAAACCCTGTAGCGGTATTGGCACTGCCCCCACCAAGGGATACAAACATCTCATCAATATGAATCTTATCGCCCATGGGGATACACCACTGAAAGTTTTCTAAATCAATATTGGCGCCTTCTTTGGGCACACGGATGATGATATCGAGGGTGATCGATCCAAAAGTGAGGACATCGAATGATTTTTCAAACATATCTATAACTTAAGAACTTAGGAACTCTAGCACTTAAGAATTCTCTTCATTGTACCATAAAAAAGGCTTTTAAACAATGAGATCTCTTAAAAAAAACCACACAACAGGAGACCTCTCGGCTCACTTATTACAAATACCCTTATTCCGCTCGAGGATGTTTTTTAGTTTCTGGTTATTTAGTCTATCTTGGGTTTCCGTTCGAAAAAATGCTTTCGCTGGTATTTACACGCATCCCGGAAATGCTGCCGTATCACCCAGCTGCGAAAGAAATCAAAAAAACCACCCCCCGATGCCCGAATACCATCGGGATAGACTTTGACGTCAGCCAGATAAACGACCTTTTGCCCGGCTTTCCAAGTCTGCCAGCAGATTTCACTATCGGACATAAAGATAAAATAATCTTCATCAAATCCCCCAAACGATTCCCATAAAGCTCGTCGCATCACCACAAAAGAAGACTGCAACCACTGCACACTTTGTGTTTTTTCGTAGTCAAGGTGCCGCATCTCGTCATAGGCCACAGCGGACTTGATAAAAGGAACATATCGTAAAAAAGTCCGACGCGCAATCTGCACCCAAAGTTTGGGGAAAGCTCGCACGGTCATCTCGGTTTCGCCTTGCGGGGTGATCTGACGTGGGCCGATCATCCCAACCTCTGGATGAGATTCAAGATAATCTACCAGTCGCTGCAACGTACCGGCTTCGCGACACTGGATATCGGGGTTCACGATCGCTATATAATCCCCATCTGAAGCTTTGGCCCCTCGATTATTCCCGCGAGTATACCCTTCGTTTTTTTCGTTAATGATTAAGGATACTGCAGCGTTCCCAAGTTCACTCGTTTCCAAGTGCTCAAGTTGACTCAGCGTCTCGGCATTCTCCGCATTCACAGAGTTGTCCACCACGACGATCTCTACAGGGAAATCTGTTTCTTGAGCTATCAAATGACGCACGTTTTCCACCACTGATTTGGCTTTTCGATAATCGAGGATAACGATGGAAAGTTTTTTCATGAGCGTTTTTTCAGGAGGTCGACGACCCCCTGTTTGGCCGCAGGGTTAGCCCCACTAGCCTAGAGATGAGAGGCAAACCATTTTTCGATATTATGCGGCTTGACTTTACGAGTTATAGCGGCTTTTTTAGCATTAATTTCTTTGAGATTCTTGCGGTACCGAAAATAAACTTTCCACAAGAATGGTTCTAAAAACAGCATAAAAATAAAGATTTTGAGCCAATAAATATGGATCGCTTTTTTGGTTTTCCAGGAAAATTTAACCCCACTGGCATTTTTTCGCATCATCACCAGATGCCCCCAAAAAGAATTTTCTTTGACCCATTTTGATTTCCCTTTTCGGTTTTTGATAACCCGTAAAATCACGCTCATGTTGCCCTGATGATTGCTCACCTGCCGGTCATGATGGACGGTAATATTGGGTAAAAACAGGCATCGCTCCCCCGCCCAACGCAAACGATAGGCGAGATCAATATCATTTTTATAGTGGATCAATTCGTCGAAATATTCGATATCTTCGTTTTCTTTATTTTTGAAGGCCACTTTTCGCAGCGCACTTTTACGAAAAATGGCCAAAGCTCCACTCGGCCCAAAAACCTCTCTGGCTTTATCATACTGGCCTTGGTCGAGCTGAGTTTGTCCAATATCAAAACAGTAATGCGAACGCAAGATCCCAACTCCACAGGAATCAATATGATTCGACAGTGTTTTCTCGAGGCCATCCATATCGATCCACTCAAAATCCCATCGCTTAATCTTGGGACAAAAAACGCCATACTTCTGGTTTTCTTTGGCGAGCAAAGCTTTGACCGTCTTCTTTAAAAAATCAGAGGGATAGTGCATATCATAACTCGCACAAATATAAACATCTCCCGTCATTTGATTGATGAGGGCATTGTGTCCTCCAGAATGCATCCGGTTGTCACCTTTTATCAATCGAACGTTGGGGTGTCTGACCGCTTGAGAAAGTTCTTTTTCGAGATAGGTGGATGTCTGGTGTTCTGGACTCTGGTCTCTCAGCAAGAGCTCAAAGTTTTGATAATCCTGATGCAAGATGCTGTCTAAAAAATACGGCAAATATTTCTCATTTCCGCACAGCACGACCCCAATCGTAAGCTTTGTTGCCTTTGTCATACAAAAATCTTTATAAGGA
>DATDAE010000055.1:0-7421 GCA_036525565.1 Candidatus Altimarinota bacterium | reverse complement strand
TACCGTTATGAAACCGGTGAAGCAAACCTAGGCGCTGCTTATTTTTTGTTTTTGTGAGCGCTTAGCTTTGCAACTGGCGCTTTGTTTATCTTTGGTGTTTGGATGCGCTTGAACTTAAGAACTTGAGAACTAAACAATTCTTAAGTTTATAAGTCCTCAAGTGCTTAAGTTTGTCTTGACAAACCTTTCTCAATACTTACATTACCTCAGCTTACTTTACATTGACTATGAAGCAAAAGACCCATAAAGGTACCGCCAAGAGAACTAAAATTACCGGCACAGGAAAAGTTCTTTTCCGAAAAGCTGCTGGGAACCATCTCATGAGTTCTAAGAATCCTCGCCAACTAGCCTTGGCAGGTGGATCTGTACGGGCCCCAAAAGGTCACATGAAACAGATTGCTCGATTGCTCAAAGTGAGTAAAAAGGTGTCGGTTCGTTCGAAATCGTCAGACGTTTAATTTAAACTTGTTAATTTTATTGTACCATGGTTCGTGTTAATGGAGGCCCAACCGCTCGTGCTCGACATAAGAAAGTCTTAAAAGAAACTAAAGGGTTTCGTGGAAAACGAAATTCAGTTTTCAAGATAGCCAAGCAGGCTCAAATGAAAGCTGGTACCAATGCGTACGTAGGACGAAAGCAAAAGAAACGAGACTTTCGAAGACTTTGGATTGTGCGGATTTCAGCCGCCCTTCGAAACAAAGGTATTCGGTACAGTCAGATGAAAAATCAATGGCTTCACGCTCGTATGGAGATAGATCGAAAAATGCTTTCAGAGCTAGCGATTAATTATCCAGCCGTATTTGATAAAGTCGTAGAAGTCGGACAAAAAGCCAAAAAGGTAGCGTAAACGCTGTCATCCTCGAACTTGATTCGAGGATCCAGGAGACAGCCAAAACTGGATTGTCCGATCAAGTCGGACAATGACAATAAGAGAGAGCCCTTCGGGGCTCTTTTTTTATTTAGATTTTCTTCCTCCCCAGCTCATTGAGCTCTTTTTGGGTAAAGTAGGTCAGGGTGATCCGTACCATCACAACGGTTATCAGGAGGGCGAGCTCCATCCAAAAGAGCTGTTGTTCGCCGTTAACATCGATGAGTAAGGTATCGATGATATCTTTGGCCACCAGAAAATCGAGTCCCAAGATCAAGTGCGATCCAAGTTCATATCGGATATTACGAAAATTGTCCTCTCGTAAATGTAGGATGTAATGGTAGAGGCCTCGAGCCGCGCCCATAGCAATAACCGATATCCCCACCACTCCGACAGAGAAGGATACGTATTTTATGATATGTAAAATTTCTTCATACATTAGAGTATTATAACACGATTTATTGACATTGTATAGGTATAAAAATTCTGTTTTATAAGTTTTGGGATCAAATTTAACTTCCTAAGGGCAAAATACCATTTATAGTGAGTCTGATTAAAAATTAAAACACACATCCTATGTCTGATATTGGCTTTATCACACTCGCGCTTTTATTAGCTTTGTTTGGGGCGGAGGTGGCCGTTAAGTTTAAATATCCTCGAGTTATCGGGCAGTTGGTGGTCAGTCTTTTCTTGGGACTGCCTTTGGTGATTAATTGGCTGGGGGTAGGGGAGACGCCAGAAGTCATAAAAACTTTGTCAGAGCTAGGGGTGATATTTCTTTTGCTTTTGACGGGATTCGAACTCAACGTCAAAGAATTTACAAAAAATGGTCGAGAATCTTTGATTATAGCGGTCTTTGCCGCGATGGTTCCTTTTGTTTTGGGGCTTTCTTTGGCTTTTTGGTTTGGGTATGGTTTGCGTACGGGGATCGTACTCGGGGCTTGTATGTCGGTCACCGCAGAGGGGACCAAGGTGGCACTGCTTTTAGAGATGGGGAAAATAAAGACTCGATTGGCGAGTATTATGCTGGGAGCGGGAATTTTAGATGATATTTTTGAGATCTTCTTTCTGGCGCTTATCATCTTTTTTGCGCATCATCAAACACCAGGAGAGGCGCTTTCGATTTGGCCTGCTGCGGGGAAAATATTATTCTTTGGTTTGGCGGTGTATGCGACCTTTCAATTTTTACCACTCCTGATGAGTAAACTCCAAAAGGAGCGAGATCGGGAGATACCCTTGTTAACCACGATGATCATAGTGGGGTTGGTTTTTGCACTCTTATCTGAGTTTGCAGGCACTGGAGCGATACTCGGAGCTTTTATTGCGGGGATCATGCTTCAAGAATCTCTTTTTTCCGAAAAAAGAAGAGAAGAGGAATCTAAAAGTCTCAAGCTTTTTGTCTTTGCGTTTATTATTCCCTTTTTCTTTTTTAATATCGGACTTCATTTTAACTTTGAATCATTGATAGATGCTCCTCAATTAACGATTTCAGTAGTCTTGGTGGCAATGGTGGGGAAGATTTTGGGAACACTCCTGACGAAACCTTTCGTGAATTTGACGTGGCAACAGCTTCATTTGGTAGGGTGGGGGATGAACTCTCGAGGGGTTATGGAGCTCGTATTGGCTCAATTAGCGCTTGAAAGTGGACTTATCGATCAGGATTTATATTCCGCTATTGTCTTTATGGCTATCATCACGACGGTTATGTTCCCCTTTGTTTTCAAGCGTATGATCGGGAAAAACCCACAGATTATGGACTAAGTTTTATATAAATAAAATAAAAATATTGTCGCGTCCATGGTTTTTTTTGTAGTGCTAAAGGCTTTGTTTAAGCGATTTTTGGTGCTCTCTCTACTTTTTCTCTATGAAATGTTTTGACACGAGACTGCCTTCTGCGTACAATGCTCTGAAACCTTGATTTAGAAACAACGATTTCTACTAGCTCAGGTTTTCAACCACTTAGTTCTCCGCTCTTTGACACCG
Organism: Candidatus Altimarinota bacterium; assembly: GCA_036525565.1. Taxonomy (GTDB): domain Bacteria; phylum Patescibacteriota; class Gracilibacteria; order UBA4473; family UBA4473; genus DATDAE01. The sequence goes on along the minus strand of DATDAE010000055.1, from coordinate 4,570 downwards.
ACACTGCAATTACACTCCACTTGGAAGCAAGGCGAGAGGGGCAGATCAATGGATAATGGGATTAATAACCTATGAACAGTTCACAATTATACTACACACAAAAAAATCTGGGGCTGCATTTCATAGACACGACCTTTAGTCTCCTGATTCGTTGATCTACTTCTCTCCGCTTTGTGACGTGGTCTTGGGAGCCTCAATCACTCCTAAAGATTCCCGCAAAACGAAGAGATAAGCGAGCTTATGTCCTTAGACGACGCTTTAGCGCCGCCTTTTCTCACGAACTCGTTTTGTGGTTCTAATACATACCTGCAGAGATCACTTATTTTTTCTTTATTGAAATGATACGTTGATTTTTGCGCCCAAGGTACGGTTAGGTGACACCGTGAGCACACCAAAATGAGGCCGAGAGTTTTGGAACCCGGTTGGTTCCTGGACTCGGTCCCTGTGTCTTTATCTCCATTTTTTAAGCGGAGCCCTAGAGATGCATACCGAGTCCCCTTTGCTTTGCTTCCATCATTTGGAGTAATGATCTTCTTGCTTTGAGATGTGGTGCCGATTAGCACAGAACTAATCTTATCGGCATTCACCACAAACAAAAAATCCCGACCTAGGCCGGGATTAACGAATCGTTTGTGGTTCTAATACGGATGGTATCTTACGAGACCTTTGGCTTTATGTCAATCACTTCGTTTGAAACATAAACATCCCCAGACGGGTAACTGGATAACACCACCCCATCAAGGCTTTAAGAACGAATGAAGTTCCATTCAAACCAACACAAAAGATACCGCCGCTGAATTATCAGCTCTCGCGGTATTTTTTTTATCGCAGGGAGAGGGGATCTAGTGGAAAAACTTTTTAAGATCTGTGTTTTTTAGTTTAGTATGCTCTTTGTAAGAAACTAAAACCCATATTTCGTATGTTCCACCGTTTATCTATTCGATTTTGCTGTCTTTTTTTACTTAGTATCAGTTTCTTTTTGGGTTCTGAAGCCCAGGCGTTGTCATTTGATTGGGAGAGCGCGACGGACAATGGTGCAACCGTGACCCAGACCGTCGGAGGGGTTACGGCCACGGTTACAACCGAAAATAGTGATGCAGATGTGTTTGCGGGAGGGGGAGCCGGTGGCTCAAGTGGCGATATAGTGAGGGCTGATAGCTCGATTGGAAATGATTTTGTAACGGTAAGTTTTAGCACGGCTATTGATATCACCACGGTTTATAGTTGGGATATAGCCGCCAATGTCTCTACCTGGACTTTTACCCCCACGGGAGGGAGTAATAGTGTCGTTAACCAGTCGGTCAGCGGAGTGGGGAGTAGTGTTTCACTTAATTGGACAGGCGTTACCGCTTTTACGATTGTGTCGAATGATCCAGCAAGTACGGCTTTTGCTCTGGATGATATCACTTTCACCATTTCCAACCCAGCACCAACGGTTACGAGTGTCAGTGTTCCCTCTAATGCTACTTATATCGCGGGGCAAAATTTAGATTTTACGATTAATTTTGATGAAAATGTGACCGTCAATACGGGAGGAGGAACGCCTCAATTAGCCCTCACGATAGGGGCTACCACCAGACAAGCGGTCTACTTATCTGGATCGGGGACGAGTGCCTTGGTATTTCGTTATACCATCCAAAATGGGGATCTCGATACCGATGGGATATCGGTCGGAACCTTGGATGCCAATGGAGGGACTATGAAGGATACGGGAGGTGCCGATGCGAATCTCACGCTCAATAGTGTAGGTAGTACGAGTAGTGTGCTTGTAGATGCGGTGGCTCCCTCAGCTCCGAGTAAGCCAGATCTAGTCGTTGGATCAGATACGGGTACGTCTTCGACGGACGATCTCACCAATGATGACACCCCTACTTTTACGGGAACATCTGAAGCCAATGCTACCATTAATTTTATCACGAGTCCGACCGCTGGATTACTGTCTTCTGTCACGGCCGATGGCGGAGGAAACTGGACTGTGACAGGCGCTACTTTTCCCTCAGGCATTACAAATGTGTCGGCCACCGCTACCGATCAAGCCGGTAATACCGGGAGCGCTTCTTTGATTTTGAGTATCACGATTGATACGACCGTTCCCGTGATTTCTAATGTCGTAAAAAGCTCAACCAACACCACAATATCAGCCACGTGGGATACTGACGAAGTCAGTAGTACACAAATGGGGTATGGACTTATCAATATTACGAATTTTACCACAGAAATTGATACGGCTCCGAGAGTGACGAGTCATAGTGCTACCATTACAGGACTTCTCCCTTGTACGACTTATGATGTCCAGACGAGATCGACCGATGCTGCAGGCAATCTCATATCAGTGCATCACAATATCACGACCACCGGTTGTACCGGTGTTTCGGATGGTTATTTTGCCGCAGCTCAAGTGCCCAATGGCGCGCCATTTGCAGTGTCGATGGTCAAGACCCTTGAGCGTGCACAGATTACCCCTCCGACGAATTACTCGGCGACCTGTGATGCTTTTTTCCAGTTTCAAGACTTGATCGAGAGTGGGGTGATAGGCGCCACTGGTGGATTTCCCACGGGTCGGGCTCCGGTCATGAGTTATGCGCTTTCAGCTTATTGTGATATTTCGACTCGATTGACCAGCTTTGATCTCCCCCTTAGCATTGAGTTCACGTACGATGATAGCTTGATTTCAGGGTTTCAGGAACAAACCCTGAAGATCTACCGTTGGGGAGGAGCTTCTTGGGACGTACTGAATAATTGTGTAGTTGATCAAGGGGCCAATACCGTGACCTGTGAAACGACGCAGTTCTCAACCTTTGGTATGTTTGGGGACCCATTTGTACAGGGAGGCGGGAGTGCGCCGACCAATGATATCGTCCGAGTCTGTCAAAATGGTAAATGTTTTAACGCCTATCCCGTCGGGAATGATCCGTACTATTATGTGTACCAAAATTGTAAAGATTCGGGAAAACATGGGGATGATTGTGCCAGAGAATGGGCTCTAGCCAAAGGTTACAGTCTAGAAGGATCGTCTCAATATGCCACGCAGATCAAACCGGTTTCAAGAGTTGAAGAGTATGCTGCGGCGCCGGTCTATCAAAACACCTCGATCTTTGATGATGTCGTGCAGGATGATTATTATTATGAAGCCATCAGATGGGCTGAAGATTCGGGTATTATCGAAGGTTATGAAGAAGGATCATCGATCGTATTCAAAGCTTATCAAGAGGTTAATCGAGTAGAACTTCTCAAAATAGCGATGGAAGCCGCTGGGATTAATACCAATATACTTTGTCGGAGGTTCTATGGGTATGAGGATGTGGAATGGGATTCTTGGTATGGTGACTATTTGCAGGCCGCTTCATGTGCGGGGATTGTAGAAGGGTATGATGACGAAGGGGTGCTGACGTTTAAACCTTCGCAATCCGTCAATTTTGTCGAAGCCGCCAAAATCATAGTAGAAACGCTAGGGATTGTGGTCGAGGAACGCGAAGTTTGGTATGAGCCGTATTTACAGGTGCTCGAAGATTATGATGCCATTCCACCTACGATCAGAGCTGACGGACAGCCTGTGACCAGAGGGGAAATGGTCTATATGATGTACCAAATGATGCGGTAGTCTCTAGGCAGGCTCTCCTGAGAATTTCATCCGATCGGTAAAACTGGGTGATTTTTGTGGTGCTTGATTCATGATCGCACAAGCCGTCAGATCACCCGTCACATTGATAGTCGTTCGACACATATCCAAAAGACGATCGATACCCAGGATCATAGCGATCCCAGCCACCGGGATACCAAAATTTTCAGCAATAGCCGATAGTACTACCAAACTCACCCCAGGGGTTCCAGGCGCCCCGATAGAAGAGGCAATGATAGAGACGATGATCAAAGCTAGTTGGCCCCCACCCAATTGGATGCCTGACATTTGGGCTAAAAAGAGGAGCGTTGTCGCTTGATAGAGTGCGGTTCCGGCCATGTTCATCGTGGTGCCAAGAGGGATGACGAATTCGGCGGTAGAAGTGTCTACTCCCAACTTTTCTTCAGCTACCTGAATAGAAAGCGGCATCACCGCGGCCGAGCTTGAAGTCGAAAAGGCGAGGAGTTGTACGGGGGCAATATTGCGTAAAAACTCCCAAGGTGAATGCCGGGTAAAAACCCAAGCAATCAGGAGGTACACCATCAAGAGGGAAGCCAGTCCCAAAAGTACCGTCACAATAAAAACCGACATTCCCAATAACGCTGATACTCCAAGTTGAGAGGCATTTTGAGCCATGAGTCCAAAGACCGCCCAAGGGGATAAAAACATCGCCCATTTGATGATCGTCATTAAAATATCCAAAAAGCTGTTGAGTACTTTAAAAAGAGGGGCGGTTTCTTTTGCCGAATGGGTAGAGAAGGCGACACCCAGAAGGATTGAAAATACCACAATGGCGAGCATATCGCCTTCGATGAGCGCTGAAAAAGGATTTTTAGGGATGATATTACTGATGAGACGTGGGGAATCTTCCAGGATTGAAAATTTGATGGTTTCTCTGGGCGCTTCCTCTACGGAGCTGATCAAATGACCATTATCAACTTCGAGATAAGA
>DATDAE010000054.1:0-2284 GCA_036525565.1 Candidatus Altimarinota bacterium | reverse complement strand
TGGGCCCAAAGCGCTTGAGCTTTTTGAGGTTCGTCAGCCCACGCTCCAATACACTCAGCAAGACTCATAGGATTGCCCGCTTCAACGATGAAATTACTTCGAGGAATCTTTATATTTGATTTGCCAAGATGTTGCAAAAAGCTTTCCAGGATCTCTTTTGGTCCAGTCTCGTCAAAAGTTAAAACCATCTTCCCAAGTGCCAAGGCTTCGATAGCGACCCGCCCAAAAGTTTCGGGCTCGGTTTGGAGCATGAGGACGAGATCGGCTTGATTTATACGTTCGAGAGCATTGGGAACTTCTTCCTCAAAAGTCACATTGGTCAGATCGCGATCTCTCGCAAAAGTTTTGATCTCCTTTTGATAATCCACGGTTCTTTGGTCGGTGTAGACAGGGGATCCCACGATAGAAAAGTGAAGATCTGGATTTCTTTCGAGTAAAAGATCAGCGGCTTCCAAGGCAAACTTTTGACCTTTTCGCGGGTCAATTCGCCCGAGCATCAATATCTGTTGTATGTTTTCGACCGGTCTGGGTTTTGGGAGTGATCTTATATCAATTCCATTTTCAACAATTTTGATTTTCTTTTTATCCCGCTCTCGGAGGATGCCGTGGAGATGATTTCGAGTCGGCATGGAGTTAGCGATGACGACATCGCTTTGAGAGGCCATAGCCTTCATAAGGCGTGTGGGCGTGGTGAAATCATGGATCATCATGAGCCACTTTCCTTTGATCCTCCAAAGTTTTTTCGCCAGATACATGACGAAATGCGTACGAGGGGTATTGGTGATAAACTGATGGGATCCATCATATTTCTCTGCCATTTTTTTAAGTCTTTTACCGGCTAAGGCCAGCGCTCCGGTATGAAGCATTTTCTGGATTTTATTACCTCGAACCGAAGGGTAGTCAAAAGGCTCGATGGGAATGTTGTCATTGGCTTTGTGGAGCCTTTCTTTGTACACTTCGGACCGTGCGCCCACGATGATGGGGTTTATCTTTCGTATCTCGGCTCCATTGAGACTCCCCAAAAAATCGAGGGTAAAAGCCTCAGCCCCACCAAAGAATTCTCCTTGGTCCAAAATAAAAGTTCGTTTGATCATTGGCCTTAGATTTATCTATTTTGCGGGCTTTGCCAAATGGATTTCAGAAAGCTTGGGATGGAGGACCAGCAAAAGTCCTAAAACCAAAAGAGCTATGAGTGATAAAAAAGAGAGTTTTTGAGGGATTTCTAAAGCCGGAAAATGACTAAACCATTGACTCAGCGAGAGCAAAATTTCAAAACCAAAGTATACCACCGCTCGAAAAGGCCAAACCAGACCCGAGGAGAGTGATCCGCAAAGCCCAAGAATAGAAGACCCCAGCATGAGCATGGGCATCAAGGGCTCGATAAAGATATTGGCAAAAACGCCGCCCAAAGGAAAAGATCCAAAAAATAACAAAAGAAGCGGGAGCACCGCCAGTTGGGCGCCCAGACTCATGGAGAGTATTTTAAGTATAGCAGAAAGCCAAACGTGGGAATTTAAGAACTCAGGAACTGAAGAACTCGTGGATTTTGTTATTTGATATTTGCTATTTGGTATTTGTATGGTTTGCAATAGTAGTGCAAATATTGGCGTAAAAACTATGATTCCCATAGTTGCACCAAAGCTCAGCCAGAATCCTAAGTCGGATTGGATCATAGAGGGAATCGCCAGTCCCATGAGACAACTGGAAAGCAAAAGCGCATTGATGACATCAATCTTCTGACCGCCCGCTACCCCTATCCCCGCCAGAGAACCCATCAGGGCCGCCCGTATCACTGGCGCATCACCACCCGCCATAAGGACAAAAAAGACAATGCCCAAGATCGAGAAAAGGGCATTTATATAAGGACCAAAACGTCGAAAGACCATCTGAAAACAAAGCATCACGATGGCGATATTAGACCCAGAAACCACCAGGATATGCTGAAGTCCTGAATCTTGAAAACTTTGCTTTACGCTGGGTGGTAATTCTTTTTTGACCCCGAGTAAGATGCCCATCGCAAGCTCTCGGTGCGGAGAAGGGAGTGATGCTTTTAGATTGGACCCCATCCAATTGCGCAACCCACTCGCTCGTCGCGTAACCCAGTTGCCTTCGCATCCCCGGCAAAGAATCTCAATGGATTTGGGGGCTTTCATGATTTTTTGAACACCGAAACGTTCCAGATATTTCCGGTAGTTAAATCCTTCCAAGCGAGGGGGATCGGAGAGTTTTCCGGTGACTTTTAGCTCGTCGCCGTAGGCGACGGATTGATCGAGGGGGAGATGAA
>DATDAE010000053.1:0-3407 GCA_036525565.1 Candidatus Altimarinota bacterium | reverse complement strand
ATGCTTTCATTGAAGTACTTCAATATTATTGCTCGAAAAGCTCGTGCGGTGTTTTTGGGAGAGCTTGAACAAGTGGTTTTGACTGAAATTCTGCCAAAAGTTCCAAAGCTTGTGTTTACAGAACCTCGTAGCATAAAAGCTTCAAAGAGATCTAGAAAATAGGTTTATCATCGCTTAATGGCTTCATATAAATATGAGAAATAGATTGTACTTTGACCACTCAACAGAAGAAATTTCATGGACCTTTAATGATTTCATTTTGGGCTTCTTGATGATTGTGTTGATGATGGCTAGTATGTTTGCCTTTCTCTCTAATAGTGTGGTGGTGGACTCTTTCATCAATCAGTGTGAAGATCCTTCAGATCCTGATTGTGGTACGGGGAATAGTCTTTTTGGAGGAAAACAACGAGGGGCACGAAGTGATAAAGTAGTACTAAGTCCTAATGCGGATGATCCTAACGTTGAAAAAGCTTCGGCAGCAGAAGTTTCTATTCGGAAATGGGCTGGTATTGGCGATAAGGGGGGGAATTCAGAATTAGCTTATGGAACTCCGAAGCTCAATCCGCAAAAAGAAAATATCGTGTTTGAAATCCTTCCCACCGGAAATCTGATCTATCGAGGAGAGGATATTTCAGTGGAAGACATGCGAAAGTTGATCAATGCTATTGCGATTGAGAAAGGCGTTTTCTTGGAAGCTATTGTGCATGAAGGCACGCCTTTTGAAGTGTACAAAGTCGTTCGCAATGAATTGTGGGATTTGGGGGAAGCGGAGCATTGGCGTGATGTGGTCCAATCTTCTGAAAATAGCGAAGGGTTGACTGAATCACTTTCGAAATATGGGACTACCTTTCTCGAAAAAGCTGAAACTAAAACCTTACAAGAGGCTCCGCGTAAAGAATCTGATTTCTTTGGAGAAGGGTTTGGAGAGCCTATGACTGATTTTGGATCCGGGTTTGAGGAAGATAGTTTTGATTCTAGTTTTCAAGAATAGTTATGGCTAAAAACCTTCAAGATAAAGGGGCTTTCTAAGGAGAGGGGTGTTTTTGGTAAAAAAAAAGTTGTGTCACAGGACCTCCATCATTATATTGGATCAGCTTTCTTAACCCTTTATTTAACATGAAAATAAACAACCCTTTTGCTGCCAAGCAGTTCAATGCTGGGCACATTCTGTTGACGGTTTGGTTCGTTGTCGCTACGGTTTTTGCCTTCTTTCACCTTAAAGGCCTGCTCTATGGCAATCTCTATCGAGGAGGTTATCAAAAAGCGGTCAATGAGCTTATTGATACGGCTAATAACAGTTGTGATCCTCTTAAAGTTTCTAACAATGGGCGTGTCGTTGAATTGGTCAATCTTGAATGTTTGAAGCCTAAAGCTGGGGACACCTTACAAGATGTGAGTTTGCCAAAAGCAAACGAAGCGGTGGAACTCCAAGCTCCAGCAGAATAAAGACGTAAATATTTATCAAATTAAGATCTCAGGCCTTAAAAATCTGGGATCTTTTTTTAGAGGTCGTCATACGAAAGGGCTTCTTCTTCGTAATCATTGCCGTATTTTTTGTCAGCATTGAGGAAGTCTATGCCATATATTTTGGAAATCCATTGGTAAAACATCTCGGTTGTAGCGGTTCCAAATCCAGTGGCGGCCAGAAGTATCGGGAAGGTGAAGAATACTAAGATCGCAATATTTTTGTCGACGATGAAACTAAGAGCGAAACAAAAGATAACCACGCTCCAGACAATACCGTAGGTATGCATGAGAAGGTGTTGGCTTTGATTGGTGATGGCCATGCTCAGATAGCTAAAGATGGTTATGAGTATGGCATGGACGAACAAACTCATAAGTATGCCATTTTGCACACCAATACGACTTGAGAAAAAGTAGATAGGGAGCATCATGATCAAGATCACTAAGTTGCCTACGAACACGTGGGTAAGCATGGTAGCTCTGTGTGGATAGCGTTCTTCTACCACGGAAATAAGCACGCCGTAAGTTATGGTGGCTCCAAGGCCTGAGAGGAAGATAGCAATCGTGATAAAATTGAGAAAGAGTGGATGTACCTCAGGCGCCTCGGTCATAATCCCCGTATCACTATTGGCAATCGTGGCCTGGGTGATAAACTCTCCGACGATATTCCAGGACAGGAAAAGAATGATCGCGAGAATCAAGGTTCCCACAAGCCCACTTCCGAGACCCAAAAAGAGTCGGATGAAGGCAGTTGAGAGGGTGACGGGATCTGTTTGATTTGTGTTTGGCATGTTCCCTTCTATTTTATCATAGATTTTTTTTAAAGAGAAAAACAAAATCAAAAGGTTTGAATGAAAAGTCTCTATTTTTTCTTTTTACATTGCTCTTTTCTCCATTGTTCTATCTCCGCGTGATGGCCTGATAAAAGAACGTCTGGTATTTTGTATCCCTTGTATTCGGCGGGTCTGGTGTAGTGGGGGTATTCGGTGGTGTCTCGGCCGAGGCTTTTTGAAAAACTTTCCTCGAGGTGGGATTCCTCTTTACCGATGATGCCAGGGATGAGGCGCACGATAGACTCAATACAAACTTGGGCGGGAAGTTCTCCCCCCATCAATACAAAATCACCGATCGAGATTTCTCTATCTACCAAATGATCCCTGACTCTTTGGTCTATGCCTTCATATCTTCCGCATAAAAATATTATTCTTGAATATTTTTTTTGATCAGAAAGGGTTTCTACCATCTCTTGTTTCCAGGTTTCGCCATGGGGCGTGAGAAAGATTACTGGAGCTTGGTCATCCTCCAGTCCTTTGACATGCTCGATCGCGTCCCAGAGTGGTTGGCACATCATGACCATGCCCGCGCCACCGCCAAAGGGAACATCATCTACTTTGTGGTGTTTGTTATCGGTAAACTGGCGGATATCATGGACTCGGATTTTGATTTTTTGGTCTTCGATAGCTTTCCCGATGAGCGAGGTATGCAAAAAAGAATCAAAGAGTTCGGGGAAGATGGTTAATATATCAAATTGCATAGATCTAAACTTAAGAACTTAGGAACTTGAGAACTTGAGAATTCTTAAGTTACTCAGTTCAAGCGTATTTAAATCTTAAATTAAATAAAGCGCCAGTTCTTAAGTTGTGGTATTCCCATCGATCCAAACAATATCCTCTCGTCCTCGCCACCAGGTGAGTTGGCGTTTGGCATAGTTGCGATTGCGTTGTTGGTTCTTGGTGAGACATTCCTCATAAGTCATAAGTCCTTGAAGATATTGTTCTATTTCCAAATATCCAAAACTGGTAGCCACATTTGGATGGAGGCTTGGTTTTTGGTTTTTGCTATTTGCTATTTGATATTTGTCTAAAAGGGCTTTGGTTTCCTCGATCAAACCACTCTCGAATTGTTCGACCGCTCTTTGATTGATTCTTTGATACAAAAGGTCT
>DATDAE010000052.1:0-5968 GCA_036525565.1 Candidatus Altimarinota bacterium | reverse complement strand
ATGAAACAGAAGAACAGGAGCGAAAATCTAATCAAATTATTTTCCGAGTAAACTCAAAAGAGAAACATGAAATAGAAAAAAGAGCTCAACAAGAGGGTTTCCCCAATGTATCTAAATTTTTAAGAGCAAAAGCTCTCAAATCATGAATATCAAAACCTTCACCCCCAAAGAAAAACTGCCCCAAGGATTGATCTATCCCCGTCAAACGCACAGTGCGAATATTATTGAAATCGTGACGGGTCAGGAAGATTTGAGCCATACCGATGGAATTTGGACCACTCGAAAGTATGATTTTATACTTGGGGTTAATACCGCTGATTGTGCTCCTATCGCCTTTTGGAATGATGAGCGCTATGGCATCATACACTCCGGTTGGCGAGGCCTTTGTAATGGGATCATTGAGGATATGTTAGAAATATTTGATCCCAACTTAGGAACCAGAGAACTTAAGGACTTAAGAACGAGTTCACAAGTTCCTAAGTTCTCAAGTTTAAGCGTAGAAACACCGTTATTGAAGGAAGCGCTCGTTAATGTTTGGGTCGGCCCAATCCTTCCCTCTTTTGAGATCCAAAAAGATTTTTGCTACGAAATACTTGAGGCTAAATTTGGCACTGCTTTCTTCGAAACGCTTCCCCCTGACAAGGGGGAAAGATCGCCAAGCGATCAAGGGGGTTTCCTTTTCCATTTTCAAAAAGCGCTCGCATCCCTCCTGCCCAAAAATACTCAATGGGATGGCCGAAGCACCTTCGATACCCCAGAGCTTGGAAGTTGGCGACGTGATAAATTTTTGGAGAATAATCGCAATGTGACGGCTATCTGGCCTTAACTCGCCAATTTAAGCATCAATATACCAACCACACTCACGGCAATACCAAGCCATTGTGATGAATTGAGTTTTTCATGGAAATAAAACACTGCCACCAACGCTTGAATCCCAATCCCGATCGTCCCAATCGCCCCCAGTATCGCCAAGGGTCCCTGCGTCGAAGCCAAGGCATAACATCCCGTCCCAACGATCGTAGGACTCGCCGCCAGCAGGATCTTCCCGAAGGTTTTGAGTGGAATACCCTCAAGTTTCCCATACCCAAAACTCCCCCGAATCATAATCGCCATCAGACTACAAACCCCGATCATAAATTCCCAAACATGCCCCACGAGTAGTGGGTTTGCGGCTCTAGAGGCTTTTACTAAAAAAACAAAGGCTATACTCATAAACACTGATGTTGTCAGAAGTAAAGCCACTTGCACATACCAGGGCGATGGCAGGAGATGATTGAAAATTTTCTTTTTCATATTAAATCCGAGCCAACCCATCCCCAAAACTAAAACCGTAATCCCGATCAATTGTTTAACAGATAAATATTCTCCAAAAAATAAAACTCCCCAAACCATAAAAAGTGCAATCCTGATCCCCGTCGAAAGCGTCGCAAAAATCCCCACCGGCACTCGTTTGAGCCCCTCAAATTCACACCAAACCACGATGACCGCAATAGCCGCCGAGATCAAGATCCAGTGCCAAACTCCCAGTAAACTTGACCAGTCTTCTCGAGGAACCAGATAATACGTCACCGGCAAAAAGGAAATACCAAGGCTGAGATTACGATAAATCCCCACACTCATGGCATCGTGCTTTCTGATAAAAGGCAGCATCAAAAGACTGTTGAGCGTGTACCCAAGCGTCGAGCACAAAGCCAAAATCCAGAAAGTCGTCATATTGAGTTTCTGGTGGGCCGGGAGGGATTCGAACCCCCGAAGGCTGAGCCGTCTGATTTACAGTCAGATGCGTTTGACCGCTTCGCTACCGACCCGTGAAAAACAAAGACCCTCTAAAGGGCTCAGGTACGGTATTGTTTTGGGGATTATTGTCAACTAAGATTCCTCATCTTCTCCCCTTATGACCTCATTACCTCCCGGAATACCCCAGGATCGCCACTGAGCATTTCGTCCAATCTGTAGATCCAATAATTCCAGAACTTTAGGGTCGAGGGTGCTTTCATGCTTTTTCAAGTAATCCCGCAAAGCTTGATCGGCATACTCCAAAATTTGATTGGGCGTATACCCCTCATACAGGGGCCATAGTGACCGGTAACTCTCTGCCCATCGTGGATCATCTATCAAACTTCGTTCGAGGTTGGTGAGGGCATAAAGAATATCCTCAACTTCTTGGTCCACCCGATAGGAAGTCATTTCCGCTCGAGCGCTCCCTCCGGAGATCTCACTCACAAATCCTTTCCGAGCCGCGACCAGGGGCGAATGCGCTGCAAAAGCTGATGGCGCTGGCTGCGACCACTGACAAACCCGAGCATAATAATCTATCGTATCGTTTTCAATAACCGAGCTCTCGATGTAGCTCACTCCGGCAAAAGCCGGACGATAGATCTGCGAAAGTAGGCCACAATTTTCAAGTCCTGTGTCATCAAACTTAGTCGTCCCCACCGAGATAGCCTTCTCCGACATCGTAAAATTGGTAAAAGCCCCTTCTTCGCTTTTTACTTCGACCAAAATATCTCCCACGCGCCCATCCGTAACCCGGTCCACGGTCACCACGAAATCAGCCTCAACCAACGATCCATCGGCTCTATTGGTTCCTTTGAGTTTTACCCGCTGGACTTCCCGAGGCAATGTATCCGCGGAGTCCCTCATCGCTCGCAAATTTGAATAATCAAAACATTCGCTAAATTCTCGATAAGCCTTCTTGTCTTGTGCGGCCAATATGGCATCTTCGGCTCTAGAGGCCAGACGGATCTGTTCCTCAAGTCGCACTTCTCCAATCTGCTCCAACCTCGACTGTAGATCTGGGTGAGATACCATAAGATCTCCCAGCTCTTGAATCGTAAATTCATAGACTTGCGTCGCTCCTGTGAGCACCACATCGGCCGTACGAACGCCATCGGTGATCAAACCTATCTCACCCACCAAAGCGGGGTAAGCATCTCCCTTCGTCCCCAATCGATCAATCTTGATTTTTACTTCGCCTCGTGGATGACGGACTATTTTTTTAATATCCACCGGGTCACTCCCCCGCACAATCAAATAACACTTATCCGCCCGATCACCTTCCGTGATCAAGCGCCCCCCCGGGAAATCTTCAGGATGATATATTTTAAAGGTTTTTTCTGTTTCTTTCGCATACTTCAGCAACATTTTGGCTACGGCGTCTTCGTGATGCGCTTCCAATTTTTCTGTATCCCAGGTCTTTCCTTCCTCAAGATCAAAGTCGAGCACGCCTTCGACACTGGCGAGAGTGTGCTCCACCTGCGAGGTCAAATCAGCCGCCCCCATCTCGACCGAAAAATCCTGATGCCCTATTTCTCGGGTCATCGTGGCACCTTCTGGATCATGATTCAATAGATCATTCGTCGCGGTATCATCAAGCCCCTCTAAATCTAAAAAATCATCTCCAGAATCATTGGAAAGCCCCCCTGAAAAAACCCCTCCTTCCGAAGAATCATCTAAAACATCACTACTTAGGGGGAAAGGCATAAGAGGTCTTTATTGAAAGTTTAATTTACCGAATCGCTCGCTTTTGCCTGACTCGCGTCTACGGGTTCTTTTTCGACTACCGGAATAATTTCCCGTTGGTATTGGGATTTCAAAATTTCATCCCACCGGTCACCATCAGGAAAAGTAACGACTCGATTCCATTCATAACGCATCCCTTGCATCTGGGGTCCCTGAACGGAAACCGTTCGATCTTTCGTCCCGTAGAAAAGCACCATAAGATTGTCATCTTTTTCCACAAATTGCATCATGATGTCTCCGGGGGTATCGTTCACAAATTTGAGGTCTTGTCCTCCCAAATAAATCGTCGCGTCCATCCCCTGTTCTTCGGCTAGTTGTCCATAATACGGAACTTTAAAGGTATGATTTCGTCGAGCCGTGATGGGTAGTCCCGAGTTGTACGCAGAGCGAAAGACGGTGGTCGAAACCTGACAAACGCCCCCTCCCCATCCATACTTGGTCATTCCTTTGGAGATGATTTTGGCCATCAGGAATCCATTGGAGGGTCCTGCATTTTTGAGGTTATCATTAAACGAAAACTCTTCTCCTTTGGGTATAATAAGGCCATCAAATTTGGAAACGGCATTACGAATATTGTGCTTTCGCTCATAAGACGAATAATCAAAATTAGAAAGCCCTATTCCGATCAATTCCTGAATCCCTTGGGAACGAAGCTGTGAATCGTAAACAAAATGCGTAAAATCACGAACCTCATCGGGGGTGACTATTTTTGAGGTAGATTTTTCGGTTTTAAGTTTTTCAAAAAGCGAAGTTATAAGACTCTCTGGCACCACAAAATCAGTATAACGAGTCAAAGGTTCTTGATTTAATGGCGCCATAACTTCGTTTTGTTCTCCTTCAATATTTTCTGAGCTTACGGCTTCACGATTTATTTTTTTAAATCTCCGTACCGGGCCTCTCAATCTTTTGGGTTGTAAGTCTACTTCAAACGTCGCTTCCGCTGACTCTATCGATGCGGCTTGTACTTGCGTGGGATGAACCCATTCCAAAGCTTTTTGCGTTTGTTGAAAGTATTTCTCAAACACGCCCGCCCAACGACTTTTGGCCTGGACAGCGGTCGATGGTGCGACCAGAGCCAAGAGACAAAAGGCCAGAAAAATACTTTTCGCAGACTTGAGAGAGAGAGGTATCATATTTTGGGATGAAATTAATTTTATAGAGCATATTACCATAATTTATGAAAAAATCAAATAAACCACTCATTATTGGTTCTATAGCCTTTGACATCATTTTTTCAATTCGAACTGATTTCCGTGAGGCTATCCCTTTGGAGAATGGTAAAATAGAGCATTTTAATGCCAGTTATACCGCTCAAAATCCGCATCAGCGATTTGGAGGCAACGGAGGTAATGTGGGGTATTGGTTATCAACCTTGCAAACTCCTTTCCATCTTTTGTCGAGTTTTGGAAAAGATCTTCACGCTTCAGGATACTATGATCGACTGGTCAAAATGGGGGGCGACGTGCGAGGGATTGAAGAAGACTATACCGCCATGGCCTACATGATCTCCGACCCCCTCAATCAACAGTGTATCATCTGGCAACCCAATGCCTGGGAACAAATAACCAATGACCAATATCAAATATCAAATTTCTATGATGCCAAAGAAATCCAGTCGATAGATTACGCCCTCTTGAGTGTGTTACCTCCAGGAGTAGCGACCAAGTTAGCCCGTGAGCTCAAACAAATCAATCCCTCTATCACCATCATCCTCGATACAGGACAGGTCACGACCCTTTATGACCTGAAATCATTAGAACGATGTTTGCGATACGTTGATATCCTCACCTGTAATGAGGTGGAATATCTGCACTTTGGAAAAGCCTACCATCGCCTCATGCAAAAAAGTCCTTGGGAAGAAGGCCAAGTACCCCTGATTCATACGCTGGGATCAGATGGATGTCGACTCGTCGAAAATGGTGTGGAAACCCATTTTCATGCCTACCCCTGCCAAAAAGCTATTGAACCCACCGGGGCTGGGGATGCCTTTCGTGCCGGGATCCTTGCCGGACTTTGTGAAGGCAAAAGCTTATCTGAAAGCATCCCCTTGGGACTAACCCTCGGAGCACAATGCGTAGAAATAGTGGGACCTCAGGGAGATTAATCCCTCTTTGGCAATATGTAATCATGAGCCCTCAGACATTCTATGTAGGCATAAAGTCCAGCCCCCAAACCCGCCAACTCGGCTACCCCACTTTCAGCTTGCATCGAAAATCTTAAAATGAGTGATGTGAGCGCCCCCGAAAACAAGGCTATCTTTACTTTATGTCTAAAGATAAGCGTTTGTAAGCAGGGTGGATTTTCCGCTGATACTGATGGTTTTTCTGCAGTGGCCATATCGCACTAACTTTAACCATATAACCGGGAAAAAGCAAATACGGTGACAAACCGCCTTCCTTCTGCTACTGTTCTTTTTGTCACCCTGAATTTATTTCAGGGTCTTACT
>DATDAE010000051.1:0-4634 GCA_036525565.1 Candidatus Altimarinota bacterium | reverse complement strand
CGGATTCTGAGTTTTTAGATCGTAAAAAAGACCTTTCGACTGAATTAGATGATTTGAAGGCTAAACGTAATGAAACTGAAGACCGAGCACAAAACTGGCGAGAAGTAGCGGAACAGGTATTTAATTTCGCTCTGTATGCCGTTGAAAACTTTGAAAATGGGGGCTGTAAGAAGAGGAAAGAAATCTTGCTCTCATTAGGTCAGAACCTTGAGCTAAAAGACCAAGAACTCAGTCTAGGACTCAATAAATGGTTAGAGCCGATTGAAAAAGAGAAAGAAAATATTGAACGAGAATTTAAAAGGTTAGAACCAAAGAAAAACCGCTCTGAGATTAATCAGAACGGCTATTCAAAGGATAAGTTTCCAAGTTGGTACACGCGATAGGATTCGAACCTATGACCCTCGGTTCCGAAGACCGATGCTCTATCCAGCTGAGCTACGCGTGCTTCAAAAAGAGCTTGTTGATCTTATTCACACGACAAAATCATGCAACTTTTTCTTATTTTCTCTCGGCTTCTCTCTAACCACAGAAACTTCACGCAACCCTTGCCTAATGCGCCTTTTCATGTTATAATATTGTATTATTTTTGAAGGTAGTATGATAGCTGACAGGTCTTCGGATGCTTCTGAAATTGCCTTGGATGCGCAATGGTACGATCGATTTATGGCTGTTGGGTCTTTTCAAGATTTTTCATTACTTGATGGGGGAAAAGACTCACGAGACGAACAAAAAAGGCTCTTTCTTGAGAAAGGAACCCGAAACCCAACCCTGGATTATCCGAAAATTGATCTTCATGATTTGGCGATGAGAGAAACCACCTTATTGGCCCTAAAACAAGAAATCAAAGACCAGGAACCAAATGATGAAGTCAGCAAAATTTACCGCTGGAAAATAAATGTGAAACTCGCGGAGATCGCGATGATTCAAGCTGCCGAAAGAGTCGATGATAGAGTTTTTAAAGCCTATTCACACTTTCTTTATGGGGAACCTAATCCCGAAATTTTTACCTACCTCATCGAAAGCCTAAGACGAGAGACCGATCAATATTTACAAGACCCTGATGAAATCATAGCTCAAGCCGCTCAAACTTTGAATAAAAGGCTCCCCCAAGAAGCCGCCGAAATCCCCTCGATCCAACTGCCAAGTCCAAAGATCTTTAGCCAAGTTCGGAACAAAGTCCTGGGAGAGGTGAACCTCTGTTTACTTGATGAGGTAAGAATAGAAGACGAGCGAGACTATACGCCGGAGGAGATTTGCGAGATTTTCCAGTCTGCCCTCACTTCCATCTCAGCTCCCCCGGAGTGGACAGTCGAGATTGATACTGGGAGTCGAGCCGGATTCATGATCAATCAAGATAAAAAAACTGTCGTAGTCCCCCAATCAAAAAATTTCAAGGGGCGACGACTAAAGGGAATTCTCGTCCATGAAATCGGGACCCATGTAGCCGGAAGAATCACGGGTGAAAATGGCCCACTCCACCTCCTGGGTCCGGGACTAGATCGATACGAACCAGGCGAAGAAGCCCTTGCTACTATGAGAGCTCAAGTTTGTAATGATACCATGACCGCCTTTTCAGATACCGATCGCTATCTGTCTATCAGCCTCGGTGAAGGCTTGGATGGAATACCTCGAGATTTCAGAGGGGTTTACGAGTTTATGTATGATTATTTTTATTTCAAAGCGCTGGTCGCTGATAACCATTCCGAAAAAGCAGCCACCTCTGCACAAAGCAAGGCTTGGAATACCGCGGTGAGAACCTTCCGAGGTACGAGCTGCGAGACACCGGGGTGTTGCTACACCAGAGACCTTGCCTATGCGGAAGGCAATATTGGTTTATGGCAAAGTGCTATAAAAGACCCTGCCGGTTTCGAAGTAAATAACGTCGGACGATATAACCTTCTCAGTGATCGTCACACCAAAGTCCTCCACGAATTAGGGATTATCGAAGATTAAAAGGAAAACGAGCCTCATCCTATTTTTTCTGGAGATCCGCTCTGACTTCCTCCACCAACTCAAAAATCCGATCAATGAGCTGGTCCGTATTTTCCGGATAATCTACTTCCAAAGGCAGGGCTTCCTCGAGCCAGTATTTGATCGCATTGGTATATCGCTTGGTAAAATTAGGAATCACGTTAACCCCCATTTTACGGAGTACCCGAGCATTAGCTTTTTGTTCAAATTGGAGCTTTGTGGGTACCACCAATAACTTCTTTTTCAAAAACAAAGTTTCTGAAGTACTACTAAAGCCCGCCCCCGTGATCACCCCCCTGCATGAAGCTACACTTTCCACAAAACAGGACTGATTAATGGGGAAATAGGTGATGAGGCCTTTTTGTGATTTAGTCTTGATGCGAGAGGAAAACACATGCCATGATATCTGCGGAAACCCCATGAGCACCGCCTCAACTTCTTCTACATTATAGGCATTGAGATAGACCGTATAATGCCTGCCTTCGCTCGGGATAATGCTCCTGATTTGAGATCGAATAATCGGACTAAAAAGATCCGGCTTCTCGGTTTTGTAGTCAATCGCAATAGATCGATGACAAGGCGCAAAAAACTGTATAAAGAATCGATGCAATTGCTGTGATCGCTGGTAAAAAAACGAATTTTTATGCGCAAAGGCATACTGATTCCCAAACCCAATACAGGGCACTTTATTGATCTTGGCCGCCCACGCTGATATCGGCTCAAAATCGGTAATCACCAAATCATAGTCTTTGACCGGGAGGGTCCGCCCCTCACTATAAATCTTGGGCAAACTCGCATCTAAAAGTGTTTGAAGATAGTCGATATTGCCCCCCCTGCCCAGGATAAATCCCAAACCTTTAAACCGATATTGAACCTCAAAGGGTAACTCAAAATCATTCTCAGGACCACTGAGCACGACATCCACATGGGCTCTTTTTTGCAGTTTCGGAACCATTTCCAAAGCTCTCCCCAAATGTCCGCATCCAGTGGTCTGAATACCGTAGAGGATTTTAGGCTTTTTGATATTCCAGATATTCATTAAATTTTATAATTTGTGAGTCTATCGATATATTCCCATGACTATCCACCAAAGCATAACTTCTATAAAACTCTGTAAAAACGCCTGAAACATACAAATGTTTTTCCTGATCCGCGTAAGGCATATGGACATGCCCCATCAAAACTTTATCAACTGCAAAAGCTTTTTTCCAATCTCCAATAACTTCTTTGACCGAATGATTCATATGACCATACGACCATTCCAAGTACTTGGATCCAAAATGTTTCAGTAATTTATTTTCGACCATTCGGGCTAATTTTATGAGCGAATAGTGAATATTCCGAATCCCTTTGAAAAACATTTTATCCACTTCTTCATAAATATCATGACCATGGGTGAGCAAGATCCGCTGTTCTTTGACCTGTAGTATGACAAATTTTTCGATGGCCCAGCCGGTATGCTCAAGCCACTTGGAACGTTTATACCAATCATGAGGGTCATGATTCCCTCCCAGCAGTATGACTTCTCGCTGCTCCAAAATCGTGATCATCTGAAGCCAAAGGGCTTCAACAGGATTTTTGCTTTTTCGATGCTCCATGAGTTGCTTCAAGTGCTTGGTTTTATTAAATCCATATTCCAAAAAATCCCCCCCGAGCACCACCGAAGCTTTTGGATTTTTTTCCAAAATATCACAGAAAATATGGAGCCGTTTATGACTCGATTTTTTAAAACGTTTCACCCCCAGATGCGCATCACTGATAAAAATAACAGGCCCATTCGCACGATAGAGCGGCATATCTTGCGCGGCAATATGTAAATCTCTTTTGCCTCGAACTCCTACAAATCGCTGAATAACCTTCCCTCCTGGGATCTGGGTATCACCGAGTATTAAGGATTTTATTTTCATACAAGGCACATTATACGAGCTTGTACTCAAAATGCCTAAATTAAAAGAAATACCAATCCACCCAAGCAAAATAAACCAAGGTCCCCACAAAAATAGCCACCCCATATGGGATTTTATGCGTCGTCCTTTTTTGGTTGAAGATAAGCACCAACAGAGCTTGCACCCCTCCTGCCAAAGCGATACAAAGCATCAAATATAACCACCGATCAAAAGGCACAGAAGATGAAACCAGCATCAAGAGTTTGCCATCTCCGCCTCCCATAAACCCTAGATAAAAAAACCCTACCCCCACCACGCATCCCATAGCCAAACTCATAACATGCGGCCATATCACAGAGCCTACCCCCTGCTCCCAGATCAAAAATCCCCACAAAATCAAAAGCCCTCCGAGCGTAAGCCAATTGGGTATCTTACGCGTATAAACATCAAAACAGGCCGCCACCCCCGAGAGTAAAATCGCTCCAACAATGTACATGTATCCGATATTCTAATGGCTTTCCTTTCCCAGATCAAGACCGGTCTCCTCGGAGACCGGTCTTAAATTTGGCACCAAAAACCAACCTTCTTTTTTCGCCCTACGTGATACGGCGTTTTGATGATCAATCACCACCTTCGTTTCCGAATACTCAAGCATCTTTTCATCTCCCACACTATCCCCTACCGCCAAAATCGGCCTTTGGGTGGGATGGATATAGTGTTGGATTACTTTTACCTTTCCCCCAAACATAGGATTGGGCTCTGCGTATTCATTAATAA